>JAUWXF010000082.1 GCA_030616475.1 Desulfobacterales bacterium | reverse complement strand
GGGCAGGTCTTGCGTTTCTCGCTCCTGACACCTGACACCTGACACCAAAAAGTACGAACAAAAGAATTTATCTCTTGGCGCCCGCATTCTTGAAAAGTGTAAACCGAGGAATGAAGGATGCCGAAAAACACGTTCAGTCTTGACTCAAACCAGCACCTGTGACAAATAACCTAACTCGTACTTGACCGAAACCCCAGGTTTTCGGTCAAAAATTCGAAATCCGAATTTCGAAATCCGAAACAATGACAGAAATAAAAATGTTCCAATGACAAAAACAATGAAATTTCAACAAGTTCGTTTTGGTCATTTTGTCATTTGGTATTCGAATTTGTTTTGAATTTCGAATTTCGATATTCGGATTTTGCCTGAACATGACTTTTCGTTCGGGCACTAACCCGGACAGGGCCGGAATTCAGCTCCGCATACGGCGGAGAGGAATTGGGTCCGCCTCAGGCGGATTAATCCCTATAGAATCGCGCGGCGATTCTATAATTGGAATACCTCTCACCGGTTCAGAGTTTCGGTGAACCCTGAACCTCTAAACCCGTGAACGGTTACACACAGACAACATGAAAATCAAGCGTTACACCCTGGCAGTGCTGATGGTTTTTTGCATTCTTGCAGGGGGACTCCTCGCTTACAGTTACAAACTTTTCTTGTCAACAGGCACGAGAGAGGGAGCCGAGTCCATGCCCAGGAAGTTTCTCCCAAAACCGGCTAAGGTGAGGACTCACCTCTATTTCTTGGGTCCTAATCATCGATTTCTCAAGGCTGAGGAACGCACCCTGGTGCAACAGGACGGGGTGGTTCAGCGCGCCGGAGGCATAGTTTATGCCCTGATTGAGGGGCCGGAGGGTGATGAATACCTGCCCACCGTTCCACACGAAACAAGGCTTTTAGCTCTTTATGTGACCGAAGATGGAATTGCCTATGTCGATTTTGACAGGGCCATCAGCGAGAAGCATCCTGGGGGTAGCTTGTCCGAGCTGTTCACGATATTCTCTATTGTCAACACACTGGCCCTCAATATCCCCGAGATCGAGGCTGTAAAGATTCTGATCGAGGGGCGTGAGGCCGAAACACTGGCAGGTCACATCGATATTCGATTTCCTTTCTGGCCAAATATCCTTATGATCAAATAACAGATTATCATTCGCTTAATAGGGATAGACTTTTGTTAATTTTGAGAATCTATAAAAGGATATATATATTCCTCAGGTTTCGGGTTTCAGGTTTCGGGTTTCAGGGGAGAACGCAGTGACAACGAGGAATTATATGGATGTGCAAAAAAAGTGTAAACTGGTGTCAGGTGTCAGGTGTCAGGACATATGAAGGTGTCGGGGACAATCAGGTTTCAGCACTGCCGTTTTACTTTCCTGACACCTGAACACTGACACCTGACACCTACATGTGCCCTGAAACCTGAAACCAAAACGGGATAAAGATTTAGGTCCATATAAGAATTAATCTAAGTACGAATTTATTAAGCGAACGATGAGTTCATATCATTATCTTTGAGCGGCCTCTTTGTAGCCACAGTCCTTGTCGAAACACTTGAGATGTGGTCCACCTTTTCTGGTGGTGCGCTTTACCAGAAAAGGGGCACTGCACTCGGGGCAAGATTGGGGTACGGGTTTGTCCCATATAGCAAAGGTGCAGCTCGGATAACGGGTGCAACCATAAAACAGCTTACGTCGCTTTGATCTTCTCGCAACAAGCTCCCCATCGCATCCTTTCTCAGGACACTTAACGCCAGTGGGCTCTCCCTTGCGGGTGGCTTCTGCATTCAAGGAACGCGTATTTTTACAAGCCGGGTAGGCCGAGCAGGCCAGGAACGGGCCAAAACGCCCCTGTTTCCGCACCATTGGGTTTCCGCATTTTCCGCATATTTCATTGGTGGGCTGTTCTGCGGCTGGTTGTTCGATCTCAATCTGCCCCTTTTCGTTGCGGGTGTAATTGCGTGTAAAGCTGCAATTCGGGTAGCCTGAACAGGCGAGGAATGGTCCATTCTTTCCAACCTTGATTCTAAGGGGTTGGCCACACACCTGGCAGTTTAGATGAACAGCCAAACCATTGCCTTTGACACTGTTCATCTCCTTTGCTGCCCGCTCCAGGTCCTTCTTGAATGAGTTATAAAAACCTTTTAGTACAGCAACCGCATCGATTTCGCCTTCCTCGATTTTATCCAGATTGTCCTCCATTCGCGCGGTAAAGTCGACATTCAAGATGTCTGGAAAACTCTCTATCAAGAGATCATTGACGATAAAACCGAGTTCGCTTGGCCTGAAAAGCCCCTTGACCAGGTCCACGTATCCCTTTCCCCTGATGGTAGTCAGGATCGTTGCATAGGTGCTTGGTCTTCCGATACCATTTTCTTCAAGCTCTTTGACAAGCGATGCTTCGGAAAACCGCGGGGGTGGTTGAGTAAAATGCTGCTTGGGTTCGAGTCGATGGCATTTCAAGAGCATCCCGTCAGACAGAGGTGGCAGGGTCTCCTTGTTCTTTGTTTGACTCTCGTTGTCATTTGAAGGGGGATACAGAGCCATGAAGCCTGGGAAGCGCATCACCGACCCTGAGGCCTGAAAAACATAGGGGCCGGCTGAGATGATGACTAAGGTTTGATCAATAAGGGCCGATTTCATCTGGCATGCAACGAAACGCTTCCAGATCAACTCATATAAGGCCAGCTGGTCCTTGGAAAGAAACCGGCCGATTTCCTCCGGCTTGCGAAACACGGATGTTGGGCGTATGGCCTCATGGGCATCCTGGGCCCTTTTCTTGTTTTTGTAGATATGGGGTTTTTCAGGGAGGTAGTCCGGACCAAGTTTGTCGTGTATGAAGTGCCGGGCCTCATGGACGGCCTCCTCGGCAACGCGGGTGGAATCGGTACGCATGTAAGTTATCAGGCCTACCGGTTCGCCGGGGCCGAGTTCGATGCCCTCATAAAGCTGCTGGGCGACCGCCATGGTCTTCCTAGCAGAGAACCGCAGCCTTCGAATCGCCTCCTGTTGTAGTTTACTCGTAGTAAGAGGTGGGAGAGGATTTCTCTTTTGCGTTTTATGCTCAACCTTTTCTACCTTGAAGCGGGCCTTTGCAAGCTCCTTGAGGATGGCCTGAGATGCTTTTTCGTCTGGAATGCGAAGTTTCTTGTTATGTTTCTTGGTGAGCTTGGCAAAAAAAGGCGGTGGGGACTCGCCTTCAAGCTGTGCGGTGACGCTCCAATACTCTTCGGGTTGAAAAGCGTGAATCTCCCTTTCACGTTCACAGATCATGCAAACTGCCACCGACTGAACACGGCCGGCGCTTAAGCCCCGCAAAACCTTTTGCCACAGGATAGGCGAAATCTGATATCCCACCAGGCGATCCAGGATCCTCCTGGCCTGCTGGGATTCAAACTTGTGCTTGTCGAGTTGCTGAGGGGAGGCCATTGCAGCGCGTATGGCGTTTTGGGTCAGCTCATGAAACAGGACACGGTGAAATCTGCGCCCCCTTTTCTTGAGAATTTCAGCCGTGTGCCATGCTATGGCCTCACCTTCCCGGTCCGGGTCTGGTGCCAGGTAGATATCGTTCAGGTTCCCGGCCGCCTTTCTCAGGGCACGAACGACCTTCTCTTTGCCCTGCACGGTTGTATATTGGGGCTTGAATCCGTGTTCTACGGAAACGCCGAGCTCTTTGACCGGAAGATCCTTGATGTGGCCTACGGTAGCGGCTACATCAAAATCAGGGCCAAGGTATTTCTTCAGGGTTCTGATCTTGGTGGGCGACTCAACAACAACAAGGGATTTGCTCAAGGGAGATCCTTTCTTACAGATGTTTTAGGCGCTTAGCGCTGCATCGTCGACAAAAGATTGTCGATGTTTGTAACATATTGTTTATACAAATAATGATTAAATTCGAAATCCGAATACCCGCCTGCCAACGCCTGAGACAGCATTCAGCTTATGTGCCGGCATCTCTGGCAATGGCGGGCAGGTCGAAATCCGTACTGTTCTCAAGGCGTAAGCCGCAAACAATTTTTGAATTCCAGAAATTCAAATGACCGAAACAGATGGCCAAACAAACTGAAGAGCTTCGCCTTGTAGACTTTCACCGGAACAATTCGGGCGGACTGATGTTAGTTGTTTTGAACATTTGCTAATTCGAGTTTTGAATTTGTTTCGAATTTCGATATTCGAGTTTAGCGCAAGCTTCACTTCGTGTCGGATTTTCTCCGCCTGCGGCGGATCCGGGTTAGGGGTTAGGGTTCATGCCTTGCAAAAAGCTTGCCAGGGCTTTGGATCACCAGGCCCTTCAACTCCAACTGTAACAGGAGGCTTGATACTTGTGCTGCTGAAAGTGACAGGTGTCGAACCAACCTGTCAATATGCACTGGATAAGGGCTCAGTTCGTCTATGATCTTTTTCTCTTCGGGTGTCAGTGATATGGTCGGCCCTTCCTTGATAGCAATAGATGGTATCGGCCGGGTGATATTCAGCTCTTCAACGATGTCATCCACATGCTCCACGAGCTTTGCACCTTGCTTGATCAAGCCATGGGTGCCCATACTCTTGAAGGACGTAATACTGCCCGGCACGGCAAATACCTCACGTCCCTGCTCGGCTGCAAGACGCGCTGTGATGAGGCTGCCACTCTTATGGGTGGCTTCTGCAATGACGGTGCCGAGGGCCAGGCCGCTGATGATCCGGTTTCGTACCGGGAAGTTGTGAGCTTCGGGCGGGGTCAAAAACGAAAATTCTGAGATGACAGCCCCGTTTTCGGCAATTCGATAAAACAGGCTCTTGTTTTCAGCCGGGTATACAGTATCCAGGCCGCATCCCAGCACAGCGATCGTTTTGCCCCCGGCAGATAGTGCCCCTATGTGGGCAGCAGCGTCAATACCGCGCGCCATTCCGCTCACCACGGTAAAACCACGTCGGGCCAGACCACCACTCAGACGTTCGGTTATGGTGCGACCATAAGATGTCGCATTTCGCGACCCCACAATCGCAATGTTCAGGCTGTCCGAGTGAAGTTTGCCACACACATAAAGCACAGGAGGGGGATCGTGTATGTGGCGCAGAAGGGTAGGGTAGTCAGTATCTGAAAAGGTGATGATCCTAACGCCATTCTTCTGAGCAAGGGCGAGGTCCTCTTGAACCTTCTTGGGCATCTTGTGGCCTTGAATGACCGATGCCAGACGATCATTAACCCCTTCCACCCGCAGGAGTTCTCCTGTTGAGGCAGAGAAAACCTTTTCGGGTTCCCCGAAGTGCTGAATAAGATGCAGAAACAGGCGGTTACCCACGCCTGGAACGGTTTTTAGCCCGAGCCAGTAGATCAGTGGTTCCATTTCTCAAGTTCCTTCAGTTTGGCCCGTGCTTTGGCTTCTGCTTCACTAAAAGGGTAGTTTGTAATGACTCTTTTAAAGTAGTTGCGGGCGTTTACTGGATCGTCAAGGGCTACATAAGAATAGCCGATTTTGAGCAGGGCATCCGGAGCCTTGCTTCGCCCCACATAAAGCGTCACAACCTCCTTGAAGGCAAGAATCGCATTGGGGTAGTCCTCCATGTCATAGTAGGTTTCTCCAATCCAGTACTGGGCGTTGTCAGCAAGGTCGTGTTTGGGATAGCGCTGCAAGAACTTCCTAAACAGGGCGATAGCTTCCTTAAAATGGTGTTTGGTATAGGCTTCATAGGCCTTCTCATATTGACGGTCATGGGATAGCTTTGGAAATATGCAGGCTTTTTTCAGCTTCGCTCTGGGGACCACCTTCTCAGGCACTGGCCTAACTTCGACCTTGGTCTCTGGTGGACCGAGCTTTCGCTCGGGTGTCCGAGCCTCTGAAGCAGACACGGTGACCTTGGACTGCGGCACGGGCTGGCCAGCCAACTTGTCAAGGTTGGCTTCAAGGCTATCGATTTTGGCCTGGAGCGCAACGAGACGGTTATGCATATCCTCTACCTTTCTTCGTGTCGTTGTATTCAATTTTTCGATCCGGTCCAGTTTCTGTTGAAGTGTCACGATGTCGGGGTCTTTCTCAGGCTTTATGACTGAAGCACAGGCCTGTAATCCGACCAGAAGAAGAATGGCTATATATGTGAATGCGGAATGCGGAATGCGGACACGAAGTGAAGCCTGCGCTAATGCGGAATGCGGAATGCGGATTGGGGATTTAGTCCCTAAGTCATGAAATTCGTGTTTTTTCGGGCAGAAATTTTTTGCCATGTTCGTAAAACCTTTTGAATATTTGAAGGCTAAATGCGAAATTCGAATATCGAAACCTGCCCGCCATTGCCATGTATGCTGGCATTGAGGCTATATGCTGGGCCTGGCGATGGCAGGCGGGTCCGAAACAATTTTGGAATTCCAAAAATTCAAATGACAAAAACAGATGGCTAAACAGACTGAAGTCGGCCAGAGTGGCTACAGTTAATTGTTTTGAACATTTTGCAAATTCGTATTTCGGATTTGTTTCGGCCTGCCCTGGCGCGACGTGCCTGGATGATTCTGCTGCCCATGTAGTCCAGGTCTGGGCCAGGGATTTCGTATTTCGAGCTTCGAATTTTCCAGCTTGTTCGGGTTAGGTCGTACATCATTTCGATATAGCTTCAATCTGAATATCTATACTTGGCTAAGTTTACCGCCGTCTTGTCCTGGTTTTGGCAATCGGTCTTTTCATGGCTTGCTGCCAGACAATCAGAACGGGGCTTGCTACATAAATGGAGGAATAGGTTCCTACGAAAACGCCAATAATCAGGGCAAAGGCAAAATCGTGGATGATGCCTCCTCCGAGTATAAAGAGGGCTACGACCACTACCAAGGTGGTCAAGGTTGTGAGCAGGGTGCGGCTCAAGGTTTCATTGATGCTCCGGTTTATGATCAGTTCATAAGGTTGCCGGTGATATTTGCGGGAGTTTTCTCGGATACGGTCAAACACAATGATCGTGTCATTCAGGGAATAGCCTATGATGGTTAGAAGGGCTGCAATAATCGGAAGGGTAAATTCTTTGTTCGTCAGGGAGAAGACCCCGACCGTAATAAGAACATCATGTATCAAGGCCACGATAGCCCCCATGGCGAATCTCAGCTTCAGATAGAAACTGAACGTTAGGGTGACCAGCAGTGCGATTAGAATCAGAATCGGGATGCTTACACCAAATTTGTCAAATACGAAAAGGGTTACGAACAGGCATGAAGCCATGATGATGCTCACCATCCATTTGAGCTCAAACCGACCAGAGATATAGACCACAATAAAGAGAAGGGCGCAAAACATGGCTAAAAGCGCCTTTTCCCGAAGGTCTTTTCCTACCTGAGGACCCACCATCTCCACACGACGCACTTCAGCCTTGTTTCGGGGGTATGCAGACTCAAGCGTCTGTTTGATCTCAGAGGCAAGACTTTCCAGTGCCTCGGTCGATTCGGCCGCCCTGATCAAAAACTCATGCTCCTTCTTTTCTCCGAATCCCTGAACCGAAGTGATACCCAGATCGATTGATCTGAGAGCGTTCTTGATGGTTCCGGGCTCGATTTCTTCTGAAAACTTGACTTGGACCAGTGTTCCGCCGGCGAAATCGATCCCGTACCTGGGCCCCCCTTTTATGACCAGCGAAATGATGCTGATAGCGATCAGGATCAGGGAGCCTACAAAGGCGATTTTTCTTTTTCCTACAAAATCAATGTTGATGTCGGGTTTGACAAATTGCATTCAAATACTCAGGTGTTTCATGTGTCGCTGAAAAACCAGATAGTCAAAGATCAATCTTGTAACTACGATAGCGGTAAAGAGACTGGCCAGTATGCCAATACTGAGGGTAACGGCAAAGCCCTTTATGGGCCCTGTTCCAAATTGAAAGAGGACCAGGGCTGCGATGAGGGTAGTTATATTGGCGTCCAGGATAGTCATTGTAGCCCTGGCGTAGCCGGCGTCTACGGCAGCTCTGGGGGTCTTGCCCAGGCGAACCTCCTCCCGAATACGTTCAAAGATGATGACATTGGCATCCACAGCCATGCCAATGGTGAGGATGATTCCCGCTATGCCCGGCAGCGTGAACGTTGCCTGAAGGAAAGCCAGACCAGCCGCAATCAAAATGATATCCAGAAAAAGGGCTATATCTGCAATGATACCGGCCCCTTTATAGTAGATTGCTATGAACAGAACCACAAGGATGCCGCCGACACACATGGAAAGGAACCCTTTTTCAATTGAGTCCCGGCCCAGGGAAGGCCCAACAGTGCGTTCTTCAAGAATCTTGACCGGGGCAGGCAGGGCACCGGCCCGCAGCACGATGGCCAGGTCCCTGGCCTCTTCAGTGGTGAAATTGCCAGTAATGCGCGCTTCGCCTCCGCTGATTTTCTCCTGGATGACCGGGGCTGAGTAGATGCGGCCGTCCAGCACAATGGCAAGGCGTTTTTTCACGTTTGCTTCAGTAATCCGTTCAAAGAGCCGGGCCCCCTTTTTGTCAAGGTTCATGGAAACATAGGGCTCACCATATTGGGAGTCGATTTGAACCCTGGCATCGGTCAAGTACTCGCCGGTGAGATAGGTTCGTTTTTGGACCAAAAATGGGGTTTTTGTGGTACGCCTTGTGACCTTGTCTTCGCTGATTTGATAAAGGATTTCATCGCCCGGCGGGATCTTCCCTTTCAGGGCCTCCTCAATATCATGGTCCTCATCCACCAGCTTGAATTCCAGAAGGGCAGTTTGGCCGATCAGGTTGATGGCCCTTTGAGGGTCCTTGATTCCCGGAAGCTGTACCAGGATGCGGTTTTCCCCCTGGCGACGTATGTCGGGTTCACTGACGCCAAACTGGTCAATGCGGTTTCGGATGGTTTCCATGGCCTGTTTAGAGGCCATCTCCTTAATATACTTGACTTCATCGTCAGGCAGATCGAGTCGGACAATAAGACCCCGATCGTCAGGGGTTCTGGATACGAGCCGCAGCCACGCGAACTCCTTGTCAAGCATCCTGTCAAAAGCCTCGATGCTTTGTTCGTTCAGTATGCGGACCGATATTTGAATCTCTTCTACCCGGTCGAGATCAGCATATCGAACGCCGGCCTTTCTCATGATATCCCGGAGTTCTTGAACGGTACGTTCTATTCTGCTTTCAACTGCTTTTTGGGTTTGAACCTCAAGTACAAGGTGCATGCCCCCCTGAAGATCGAGCCCCAGATGGATCTTTTCAGTGGGAAGGATACCAAGACTTCTCCACCAGTTAGGCAGGGGGGAACAGACCGACGGAACAACATACACCAATGCCACTGCCACGAGCGCAACAACGAGAAACAGCTTCCACTTAAGTTGCGTCAATTTGTTACTCCTTAAGAACAGTGAGCTAAAGTGAACTAAAGTGCCTAAAGTTGGACAAGCTGGAACCGAAAAAAGGAGATTCATCACGAAAGCACCCCAGTACGATAGTTCCTACCTACGGGGCGAGCGAAAATACGAAGACACGAAAGTTGCTGCTAGCTCTTTTTCGTGTTTGGATTTTCGCTTTGCGCTAACCCTGCGATGTTGCCGCGCCCCACCTTTACACGCACTTTTTCTGAGATCTCAAGCGTCACAACCGTGTCGGTGAGCCCCGTAATCCGTCCATACAACCCGCCACTTGTGATCACACGATCGCCCTTTTTGAGGTTGCTGAGCACCTGGCGATGCAGTTTCTGTTTCTTTTGCTGGGGTCGTATCAAAAGGAAATAGAATATGGCAAACATCAGGATCAGAGGGACGAAAGCCCCGAATCCGCCACCCTCTCCGGATGCGCCCCCTCCTGTGCCCAGGGCATATGCAATGTCAATCAAGATAAGTACCTCCTTTGTTATTGATGATTGTCGATTGATGATTGTCGATTGTCTTTTTCAATCATCAATCATCAATCGAAAGATTCACGATTTCCGATCATCGATCTTTCTTTCACCTTTGAGCTATCTACGGCCAGGTTCATTCAAAAACACGGGCAAAGATGGTGTTCACATGCCTTAGCTGGGCCTTTGCATCAAAGAGTCTTTCAATCTCATCGGGTTTCAAGTAATTTCGAATATCCGAATCATTCAGGACAAGTTCTTTGAAATCCTTTTTTTTCTTCCACGCCTGCATGGCTTGTTTTTGAACCATGTTGTACGCTGCTTGCCGGCTCACACCTCGCTTGGCCAGGGCAAGGAGTATCTGCTGTGAAAATATAAGCCCCCGGGTAAGTTCTAGGTTTTGCTGCATGCGCTTGGGATACACGACCAGGTTGCGTATGATTCCTGTCATGCGGCTCAGCATGTAGTCAATTAGAATGGTACTGTCAGGGGCGATCACCCTTTCCACAGAAGAATGGCTGATGTCTCTCTCATGCCACAGCGGTATGTTGTTCATGGCAGCGGCGGCATTGGAGCGAACCAGTCTTGCCAGGCCTGACAGGTTTTCGCAGCCTATTGGGTTGCGCTTGTGGGGCATTGCAGAGGATCCCTTTTGCCCCTTAGAAAAATATTCCTCGGCCTCTAAGACCTCTGTCCTTTGCAGATGGCGAATCTCTACCGCCATCTTCTCTATTGTAGAGGCCATGATGGCCAACGTGGTAAAGTACTCGGCATAGCGATCTCTCTGGATAATCTGGTTGGAGATGGCCGCAGGCTTGAGGCGCAGTTTTCGACATACATAAGCTTCCACCCCTGGTGAAATATTGGCATAGGTGCCAACAGCCCCTGAGATCTTGCCAACACCTATCGTTTCCATGGCCTGTTCCATCCGCCTGCGATTTCGTCGCATTTCCTCATACCAAAGGGCCAGCTTCAGGCCAAAGGTGATAGGCTCGGCGTGTATGCCATGGGACCGGCCGACCATCACGGTGTGCTTGTGAGCCATGGCCTTTCTTTTCAGGGCAAGCATGAGACGCTTACACCCCTCTAAAATCAGTCTGGACGCCTCCCTGAGCGTCACGGCCATGGCCGTATCCAGGATGTCCGATGATGTGAGCCCCAAATGGATGTATCCTGCGTTCGGGCCGACGGTCTCTTCGACATTGGTCAAGAAGGCAATAACATCATGTTTGGTTTCGGACTCAATGGCATTGATCCTTTCAACTGAAAAGCGTGCGTTCTTGCGAATGTTTTGCGCTGCCTTCTTGGGGATCTGGCCGATCTTAGCCAATGCTTCGCAGACCAGAATCTCTACCAGAAGCCAGGTCTGGAATTTGTTTTCCTCGGTCCATATACGGCCCATGGCCTCACGGGTATATCGTTTGATCATAACGTTTTCAAATCAGGGGGAAGCCCTTTGTTCGTAATATAGGAGTTTGGTAACAATTTATGTCTTTGAAAACACGGTCGATCCAACGACAATCAGATTTTGAACCGTGTAAAACTCGGGCCAAAGTGAGCCTAAAGAAAGAATTGCAGCCGCTTGTTGAATCGTACCAGGAAAGTTCGATCTTTGTTGAGCATTTGAGTGCGGTCTGTATAGTTTCCCGATATAAAATCGCCGAGCGATTTTATTATTGTACGGCCGGCAACCACAGAGTCTCTCCATCAAACTCGATTCGATTAACAGCTTTGTAATCAATTCTGTCCAGGAGGGCAAATACGCGATCCATGTTGTAGACAACTATCTTGCTCAAGTGATAAATAAGATGCAGATCGGTGTCGAGTGCACGCGTCCTAAGATTATAGATGTGGACCAAGTTTTCTGAAAACTTCAAGATCTTGCCCACGCCGGAGCTGTAGCCCAGACGGTCCGGCTCGTCAGCTATTGGGGAAAGGTGTATTCCCTTGTGGTCATAATAGTCGCTTAACAGGTTAAAGTGTATGTCCCATATGTTCTCACCGGGCTGAACTACATGAATCCCGAATGCATCCTGCTCTTTGGGCTTTGTTTCAGCCACCAGGTCCGTTTCCAGGATCTCTCCTTGCTTGAGTCGCACCTCATCCAGGATTTTCTGCATGCGAACAGTTTCTTTTCCCACCTTGATAGACTCATCCGGCCTAACGATCATATCGATGCTTTTTTCAATGCCAAACGGCGCCTTGCGCTCCTCCATCAATGCCGTCAAAGCTTCATCGCTCTTTTCTTTCAGCTTGCCGTAGTCAATGACCTTCTCAGAAGGAACGGGCATCTTTTTTTTTGAACCAGGAAAAAACGCCTCCTCAGTTTGTTCTGTGGGTTCCCGGGCTTGCCGCCAAACGAGCCAAAGTCCAATCCCCATCAAGACGATGCAACAAGCAGCCACAAACACATGCTTGCCTTTCTTAGACGGCCTTACATGTGGTGAAATTTCGTCAGCCATGGGGGGTCTCCTCATTCAACCCTAACCCGGATAAACCGGAAATACGATATTCGAAATCGACAATCTTTTGTCGATGTTGCGTTGCTAAGCGCCTAAGGAACTTGAATTAGTTACAAGATTACATAGTAGGTGTCAACATTAATCAGGTAGCGAGCCTTCTCACGCCAACATTGATCTGTTGAATTGCCTCGGTTATCACTTCGTCCATGAGGGAGGCAAGCGTCCCCGTAAAGGAGCGACCATCGGTTAGGTCGTTCAGGTCGAGCTTGTGTAAGATTGGAAATGTTTGGGTTCCAACTGTGTCCGGATAAAACAGTGCGGACCAAGCCTTCAGGCGACTTGCCACAAGCTTGTTTGAGAGATTCATGATGTGGTATAGAGCGTTGATGGTGAACAATTTAAGGAAAAGGCGTTGTTGGGCATGAGCCCTCTTGAGAGCCCTTAAGAGTGAGTGGGGTAAAGTGCTGTTGTTTCCGATCAGATGCCCCAGGTAAAAGCGAAACAGGCAATCCTGGGTGGGCTGGTCAACATTTATCAGGTGTTCAAGTCGAAAGTCTCTCGGATGCTGACGTGACTGCTGGAGAAGGACCATATCGATCAAGGTTTCAAGCTGCCGGTGGGATGCAATCGCGATAGAGCCTTTTTCCCCCCGGGTTGTCGTGTAATGGTCAATAACCCCATGAATGATGCGATCACTTACTGTGTGGGTTACAATGCCTGCGGCAAAGGCCAACGTTAAGTGCCACACATGAGGGTCAACAGCAATGGCGTCAAAGAAGCTCACGGCTTTTTGATCGTTTTTGAGAGTTTCTTTCGAGTGAAGGGCTCGAGGGATCTGTACACAGTCTTGGGGAATTCTAGGGAAAGGAATCACATAATAGAAGAAGGCATCCGGGATAATTGCGCCCAGGTAAAAGGCGGGGAGATTCTCCTTAATGACCTGGGCCAACAGTTGCTGTCCGGATCCTTTCAGTTCCTTGAGCACATCCTGGGCGATTAGAATATGGGTTAGCTCTTTGGGCATTGGTCCTCAGTTATTGAATATTGGGCATCCTTCATTCCTCGGTTTACATTTATCAAGGATGCGGGCGCCAAGAGATAAGTTCTTTTGTTCCTACTTTTTGGTGTCAGGTGTCAGGTGTCAGGAACTGAAAAAGCAAGACCTGAAACCTGAACACTGAAACCTGAACACTGGTCAAT
>JAUWXF010000316.1 GCA_030616475.1 Desulfobacterales bacterium | reverse complement strand
CGGATTATCGTCAAAAGCGACATCCTGTCAACAGGAAAAGCGACATTTCTAAAGCGACATTGTTTTGGCTCAGATGAGATTCGAAGTCGTCTTTTATGCAAAAAGCGACATCCCACGTTGTATTTGCACCCCCTGGGGTACTGCTCGGCGCCGGCAAATCGATTCTGGGGCGGCTTATGGGCGTAGGATTTGAAGCTGTGGGGTTTCACAGAGGTTCGGTGAGAAAATTTTTGAGGATGTGACCGGTAGGACCTTGATAGCCTGGGGGATACGAACTATCGAGGTCCCCCGATCGAGTCAAATTAGGAGAAGTATACGCTCAAGAGTAACATTTTCTCCGCTCGATGTCAATATCGGCAGTCAGCTGGCGCTGCTTGAGATGTTTTTTTGAGCAACTACGGGAGTACTACTCGAACAGCGGCCTGGTGGACGGCAAGCACCCCGCCGGTCCGCAGACAACCGGCGGGGTGCGGCCGCCAGGCCGCATTGAGGGCCGGACCAAAATCCGCCCCACAATCAAAACTCGGCTCGGAAGAGCCGTCCATGCCGCGGCCCGCGGATTTTGGAGCAAGTTGGCGAACATACGTCAGACACAGTGCGTTATAAATTGGCCGGCATTAGAAACCGTACGTTCCAGCAAATCCCACGAATACCAATCGCCGACTATGCGTTCCGGCCCGACTAAAGTAATCCCCTGCCCCCTGGGCAATTCAACCGGCGGGCAGGGATGCCCGTCGAAAACGCAGGCCGGGATGGCCGTAATCGGCGCGTAGCGACGAAACGCAGACGGGGACCTGACGAGGACGTGGCGTAGACCGTCCGTAGACGGTTCCCGTCTGCGTCTGAGCGAGGAGGGCAAAACCGCCCGGGGCGCAATTCGGGGGACACGGCCCCCGGCTACAACCCGGCCCGCACAGCGGGCCGGGACGGACGGGCTACGATACTGGCCGGTCTTTGTCCCCCTATGGAGCAACGAGCGGTTTTGACCGACGAGCGATTAGCAGCAGCGTAGCTGCTGTCTTATGCTACGATGTCGGTTGTGTGTTAGAGGGTGGTGGGTGGGGGGACATTGACCATAGGATAGAACTGACCAATCCGGGTGGGGTGGGTCTGATATGCGATTGTGCCTTGAGCTGCTGTTCGAGCGGCACCCGTTAAGGGGGCCGCGGGTGGGACTCAGTCTTCGTCATATGTGCGATTGTTCCTGCGACTATACAGCCGCTACCGCGCGGCCGATAGGCCGAGCGGCGGCTTCTCTAACCAAATTGAGCCGGTCTTTGTCCTTGTCCATTGATCAATAACAATCGTAGTGGGCCGGCTTCCCTTTTCCCTTTGGCCGTTAGTTGGCCGGCTGTGTACTTGGCTATGGCCGTTTGTTGGCCGGCTTCCCTTTTCCCTTTGGCCGTTAGTGGGCCGGTGTCTCTTTACGATTGGAACGTCACTGGGCCGGTGTCTTGTTTTGTTCGGAATTGTATTAGGCCGGCACGTTATTCCCTTTTGATTTGATGTTGGTAATTTTGATGTGGATTTTGCGTGGTATTTTATCGGGTTTTTCAGCTGGTTTTTTCCGCGGCTGGCCGAGAATGGGCCGGTAACGAGCTCGTCGGAGTTCAGCCGCGGTCATGTCACCTGGGAATGACAAAGGTGTGTAATGGTAAGATAGGCAAATCCACCGGCGAAGACGGGGACATTCGTTATTGGCTCAGAAACGAGGAACAGGGGGTTTGATATCGGATGCGGCCGCCGGCAGCTCCCGGGGTTCGAAGTAAAGAGGATGTTTCAACTCTCAAAATGATTTCAGGGGTTCGTTTTAGCAAATAGTTCGATGTTGTGCTTTTTGCCTGGTCGGGGATTCGGAACCGGGGTGTAGCCGCGGTCCGCGTAGAACTGAGCCGGATTACCGGCTGCCTGGTCCATCTTGGATCGGACGGATTCGGGGTCCATGCGTTTGAGCAGCTCGCTCCCGATTCCCCGGTGTCTGAACGTGCCGGCGACGAGCAAATGGATCAATACGCCCTGGTGGGTTTTGACGGACCAGCCGATGATACAGTTTTCG
>JAUWXF010000326.1 GCA_030616475.1 Desulfobacterales bacterium | reverse complement strand
CAAACCGTCAGATTCTGATCTTTACCTTCTACGGTACTACTTCAAAATCAAACTGACATTCATCGTAGATGTTCCCGTATCTTCCTACATATCCATGATAGGTATAAGTACCCAGTTCAAAACCAGATGGTATCGTATGTGTCTTGTGGCCCGATTTTGTCTGGCCGGGATTTAACCAAACCTGAAGAGGTCCCCATATGAACCCAGTCTGGCTTTCGTCTGGCTTTGTCAATTTTGTACCGAACAAAACCATACCCATCCCACCGGTGTTGTTGGTAACACTGGCCTGAAAAACGAGAGTGCCACCCCTCGAAACAGTAGTATCGTCAGGTACAAGGTCGCATTCGCATATCGGTTCAGCCAGGTGGATATAATCTTGCTTTACTTTAGTATCCGATCCACCGGGACCGGTCACAGTAAAAGAAACCGTGTAGTCACCTGCTTCCGTGTAGGTATGAGAGGGATTTTGATCTGAGCTGGTTTCCCCGTCTCCAAAGTCCCAGGACCAGCTCGTGATAGGGCCTGTTGACTCGTCTGTGAACTGGACTGTCAAGGGTGCGGTACCAGTAGTGGGATCGGCGCTGAACCTGGCTCGCGGGACTACCTCATCTGCTCCCATATCCACCGTTGCGGTACCGTCATCATCACCATCAGCTACCCTTGAATCACCCTCAAAATCAGTCACTGGGAGGTCAGGAACCTCGTTATTGCCACTATCTATGCAGGGGGAACCAATGTGGAGGTGGAAGTCACCGTTTCTGGAATCTCGAAACAGTGGATCGGCATCTATGTTGCCGTCACCTGTATAGCCGCCTTCAATATCGCAGTATGTAACCGTAGGCGAGGAAAACTCATCATCATAAATCTCTTTCTCTTGACCCTCAGCTGCCTCATCTCCCCACAGGATGCAGTTGGTGATAGTGGGTGAGGAGCTGTCGTTGTAGATTCCCCCGCCATTCCAGGCCAAATTGCCGCTAATCACGCAGTTGGTGATGGTTGCTGATGCGCTACCGTGACAGTATATCCCGCCGCCGGGATAGGTGGCCGTATTGTGGCTGATCGTGCAATTGGCGATGGTGGGTGAGGAATCCCAGGTGCATATTCCGCCACCGGAGCCGCCCCCTTCTTCCCTGCCTTGGGTAATAGTGAGCCCGTCAATGGTTGCATCGGCAGTCACATAAAAGCACCGCACTGCATATTGTCCATCGACGGTGGTTACATTGGTCTCCCAGTCCCTTTCATCCCTCTCAGTTTCCCAACCAGCAAAACCAGCATAAATGTGGACGGCGGTGTTCACGTTGATCTGCGACAACAGGAAATATGTCCCCTGTTCCACCCAGATCTCATCGCCTTCGTTAGAGACGTCTATCGCTTCTTGAATGGTCTTTACAGCTTCTTCCCAACTTGTGCCGTCACCAGAAGTTGATTTATCACCGTCTACATACCATGTTGCGCTTAAGCCAACACCACTCATCAAGCACACGAGAATCAGTGTCATAATCCATGAGAACATACTTCTCTTCACGGCTTTACCTCCTTGGATTCTGTGCATGGCTTCGATTTGTCAAGGTGATACTTTACACTCCACAGAACGCACAAAGTCCTGTCAGGAACTGAGTAGGCAGATCTTGGATTTCATTTCTCCCTTTCTGGCCCCGCCTTGATACAAACCGTCAGATTCTGATCTTTACCTTCTACGGTACTACTTCAAAATCAAACTGACATTCATCGTAGATGTTCCCGTATCTTCCTACATATCCATGATAGGTATAAGTACCCAGT
>JAUWXF010000214.1 GCA_030616475.1 Desulfobacterales bacterium | reverse complement strand
GTGTCAGGTGTCAGGTGTCAGGTGTCAGGAGCGACAAACGCGAGATCTGAAACCTGAACACTGAAACCTGAAACCTGGGGTGGTGAAAAAAAGTGTAAACTACTTTATGGCGAAAATGAAGGATGCCCAATTCTGTTACCCTTTTAGCTTCTTCAACTCGTCCATTATAGCTGGAACCGCCTTAAAGAGGTCTTCCACGATACCGAAATCAGCCTTCTTAAAGATAGGTGCCTCTTGGTCCTTGTTGATCGCTACAATATACTTGGAGGAGCCCATGCCGGCCAGATGCTGAATGGCCCCGGAGATGCCGCAAGCAATGTAAAGGTTTGGGGTGACCACCTTTCCGGTCTGGCCCACCTGATCAGAATGAGGGCGCCATCCTTCGTCTACAGCCGACCTTGACGCCCCTACAGTACCACCCAAAACCTCGGCCAGTTCCTCAAGAAGGCTAAAGTCCGGGCCTCCCATACCGCGTCCACCTGACACGATGACATCGGCCTCGGTTAGATCTACTCTTGAGGCAGTCTCCACCCTCTTTTCCACAACCCGTGTCTTGACAACACCTGTGTTTATTGCAACCATTTCCACATCACCTGACCTTGCTGCCTCCACAATCTCCATAACATTAGGACGTATGGCTGACATCTGCGGTATCCCTTCCAGGACTACCTCGGCAAGAACCTTGCCCCCGTACATAGGTCTTGTGGCAATGAGCTTCTCTCCGTCAAGTCTTAAGGCAATGCAATCCATGGCAAGGCCAACCTCCAGACGCGCTGCGAGCCTCGCAGACAGGTCTTTGCCCTGGCTTGAAGCCCCCAACAGCAAAATCCCGGGATCGTTATCCTTGACAAAGTCGAAAAGCACATTCGTGTAAGCGTCTGTGGTGTAGTCAGCTAAGGCCGGATCATCACCCACAAGGATCTTGTCTGCCCCGTATTTTCCTAATTCTCCGGCAATCCCGTCTACACCGGAACCGAGCACGACTGCGGTTACTCTTTCGCCAAGGGTATCGGCCAGCCGCCTCGCTTCACTCACAGCCTCATAGGCAATCTTACGAAAACTTCCATGAACCTGTTCTGCAAATACCAAAACGCCCTGTGCCATATTGGTCTCTCCTTTTTGTCATTTGTCATTGGTCAATAACCCACTATTCCACTATTCCATTATTCGTATCATTTTAGCCTTATGAAGCAACCGGATTCAAGGGAGATCCAACGACAATCAAATTTTGAACCGGGTAACTGTCTGAGGGGTTTAGTAAGCCTTGAGAAAGAACGGGAAGTTATGGAATCGCACCTACATGCTCAACATGGAGCGAACCAACTAAGCATCATTTAACAAGTGGCTGCAGTTCTTTTTTTAGGCTCACTTAGGCCCGAGTTTTACACGGTTCAAAATTTGATTGTCGTTGGAGCGACCGTGTTTTCAAAGACCTAAATTGTTACCATTATTCCAAATTGGGGCAAAGCCCTGAAGTTCAAATAACTTTCGCCTCTTCTCTGAGTAATCTTACGAGCTCGGCTGCCCTGGCCTCCACTGTTTCCCCCTCAATGATCCTTCCGGGTGACCTTTCCGGCGGAAACGACAAATTCTTAACTCGGCATTTTGCCCGGGCCTCCCCCGCTTCGCCCGGATCTACCCCAAGATCGGCAAGTGTCTTTTTCACCAAGGGCTTCTTTTTTGCCTTCATGATGCCTGGAAGCGAGGCATATCGGGGTTCATTGATTCCTCTCTGGGTAGTAAAAATGGCGGGCAGGTGAGTCTCCACAACCACAGTCCCTCCCTCGATGGTGCGCTCACACCTGATCTTGCCGTCAGTAATCTCCTCCTTAATAACCATGGAAACCTGGGCTATCCCAAGTAGTTCCGCAACAGCAGCCGGAACCTGATAGCCGTCGTCATCCACAGCCCGCTGACCTGCTATGACGAGATCGTAGCCAGTCTCTTTTAAGGCAGCAGTTAGCACCTTGGCAGTGCCCAGTGCATCACTCCCCTGGGCAGCCGGATCATCGATCAACACCCCTTCGTCCGCACCCATGGCCAACGCAGTGCGGATAGACTCCACAGCTCGCTCAGGTCCCATGGTAAGAATTGTCACCTTGCCGCCATGCTTCTCTTTGATTCGAAGCGCTTCTTCAACAGCAAACTCGTCGTATGGGTTGATGACCCATTTGACATCCTCTGTCCTGATAGAGGCTTTGTCGTCGGCAATTTGGATCAAAGTCTCTGTATCAGGCACCTGCTTGAGTAAGACAACAATATCCACCTTACTACTCCTTTCTGGTTCATCGGTTTGGTCGCTCTAGCCGGATCGGATTTGATATTTGATATTGGAAGAACGTAATACCACCCAAGTAACCAGCAACCAACAATCAGCAACAAGCAACCAAGCAACTTCCGTAGCACAAAAAACATAGAAGCGTCAAGGTGTTCGCGCCACCAATTCGCTATTCGTTATTCGATTACAGGATTCACCAATGACCAATGACCAATGACCAGTGATCAGTGACCAGTGACGAATGACCAATGACCAATGACGATTCACGCTTCCAGGCGACAATGCACGACATCTCCTGCTATTATACTGTGCAGGCAACCCCTTTTGTCTCGAACTAAGAGTGTGCCGTCTGACTCCAAAGTTTCGGCCACGCCGACAAGTCTCGTTTCCGGGAGGAACACCTCGACCACTTTTCCCAGGATGGTGTCAAATTCACACCAGGTCTCAAGGATGGTCTCAAAGGCCCCTGCACAGAAAAACTCGTACCATTGCTCCATCTGGTGCAGCAAGGTTTGAAGGAAATGGATCCGCGGTACGGGTTTACCAAGGCTGAGCCCAAGGGAGGTGGCCAGGCTTCTGACAGAAATCGGAAGCTCGTCCCGTTCCGTATTCACATTTATGCCGATGCCAAGAATAGCAAAGTCGATTCGTCTCTTGTCGAAGACAGCCTCCGTCAAAATACCCCCCACCTTCCGATCGGCAATCAGAATATCGTTCGGCCATTTGAGCTGAGGCCTCATCCCGGTTTGCTGGATTGCCGAAGCCACGGCCACGCCTGCGGTCAACGTGAGTCTTGGAAGCCAGTCCGGGTGGCAGCCAGGCCTTAAGATGATGGAAAGATATAGCCCGCTTCCCGGAGGGGAGACCCAGGAGCGCCCCAGGCGGCCCCGCCCACTGGTTTGGGCATTAGCCACTATCAACGTCCCTTCCGCGGCACCTTCCCGAGCCAGACGATTCGCCGCTGTATTAGTCGATTCAACTACATCAAAGCAACAAACCGCCTGCTGGCCAAGCCATCGAGTCCTGAGGTGTTCTTTGATGGCATGCGGGGAAAGCCTGTTTGGCAATCTTTGATCCAGACATGGACTCATGATTTTTGAACCCATTGTGTGGCCTGTTATTTCCTTGACATTGTAAGGAATTTAGTTATATTTACTCCATATATATCACATCTCCATATCTCATTCTATGCGCCTCCAAAAAAGGGTCAATAAAATAGCACGGCGTAGCGAAGCGGAGCTAAGTTCATGTCTGAAACTGATTACTATAAAATCTTAGACGTTGACAGAAACGCCAGCGAGAGTGAAATCAAGAAGGCTTATCGCAAGCTCGCCATGAAATACCATCCCGATCGCACCAAAGGGGATAAGTCGGCCGAAGAAATGTTTAAGAAAATCAGCGAGGCCTATGCCGTTTTGAGTGACAAGGAAAAACGGAAGCAGTACGATACCTTTGGTGCCTCTGGTTTCCGCCAGCGTTACTCACAGGAAGACATCTTCAGGGGCTTTAATTTCGGCGACATCTTCAGGGAGTTTAGCTTCGACAACAGCAGTTTCGCAAATATATTTATGGGTGGTGGCCGTGGTCGAAGACATGGATTTAGTTTTGGGGGAGACCCTTTCAGTGCCTATGCAGCAGGCCAAAGGGCTCAAGTCAAAGGATCGGACCTTGTATATGAGCTCCCTCTGACCATCAAGGAGGTACTCCGTGGTACGACCAAGACTATAGCTCTGGAGCAGGCTGGTCAACGGAAAAAGATCGATGTCAAGATCCCCAAGGGGATGGCGACCGGGAAGAAACTCCGACTGGCCGGCAAGGGGCAGCCCGGGGTCTTTGGTGGACCACCTGGAGACCTGTACATCCAGGCCAAGGTACTTGATGATCCCGTCTTTAGTGTGGTGGGCCGTGACCTCTATATCGACCGAGAAATCAAGTTAACCGAGGCCCTTTTGGGGACGCAGATACAGATTCCAGTTGTGGATGGAAAGAACTTGAACCTGAAAATACCCCCTGGCACACGGCATCAAACCAAGATGCGCATGAAGGGATACGGCCTTCCTGAAATGAAAAAGGGTCAAAGAGGGGACCTGTACGCACGCATTCTCGTCAAGACTCCCAGGCGCCTGAATAAGAAGCAGAAGGCCCTGATTCAGGAACTGTCAGAGACCGGACTCTAGTACATTGTTTCATGAATTTTGCATTTTAAAACGGCGATTTAAAATAATACTGTATTTCATCCATTTTGCACCAGCATTGAATTCCGTACTGTTTTCAAGGCGTAAGCCGCAAATCCGAATATCGAAATCCGAAACAAATTCAAATGACAGAAATCTCAATGACAAAAACGGAAAGGGACACCACCAGACCGCATTTGTTTTGAATTTC
>JAUWXF010000173.1 GCA_030616475.1 Desulfobacterales bacterium | reverse complement strand
GAGCTAAAGTTAATGTGCACGCCTTCGGCGTGGTCAGTCTTAAAAACAAGTTGCGCTGAAAGCGCATTCCTTAACTTTAGGCACTTTAGTTCACTTTAGGCACTTTAGGCACTTCTTTTTGGTTCCGCCTTGTCCGGGTTAGGAGAAAAGGTTTGATCGTTGCAGTAAGAGATATCATGGAGGTGATGGAAGAGATTGCCCCGGCCTCTTTGGCACAGGACTGGGACAACATAGGTCTTCAGGTTGGCCATCAGAGCTGGCCGGTTGACAAGATATGGGTAGCCCTTGATCCGACTGATGATCTTGTGGCCGAGGCTTGTAGACAAGGGGTTAGTCTTTTGATTACCCACCACCCGCTGATATTTTATCCTCTTGCCGCGGTGGATCTGGAAACATCCACGGGAAGCATTATACAGGCTGCTTTGCAAAACAAGGTTGCAATCTTTTGTGCCCATACCAATCTGGACAGTGCTGTTGGCGGGGTAAACGATATCTTGGCTGAAAGGCTCGGGCTTCAGGACACGATGGTACTGAAACAGACTGACCAGGTAGACCTGTATAAGCTGGTTGTATTCGTCCCGCTCGGATATGAGGAGAAAGTCTTAGATGCCCTGTTTGAATCGGGCGCAGGAAAAACTGAAAAATACACCCATACGTCTTTTCGGACCAAGGGTGTCGGGACCTTCAGACCGGGACTCACAGCCAAGCCGTTTAAGGGTCGTGTGGGTGAAATCAGCCACAGTACTGAATACAGGATAGAGGCGTTGGTGCGAAAGAAGGATCTATCACGGGTCGTCAGATCCTTGGAAAGGACACATCCGTATGAAGAGATGGCCTATGACGTTTATGCCACAGGTGTGGAAAAATGGAAAGTGGGATTGGGACGTATTGGAAATCTTGTGAAAGATTCGACGCTCGAGGCCCTTGCCCAAAGCATCAAAGAAGCATTAGGATTGAATATGGTAAAGGCTGTTGGAGATCCAGGGCAAACGATCAGGCGGGTGGCTGTGTGCAGTGGCAGCGGAAGGGGCCTATTGGAGGATTTCTTTGCCTCTGATGCTCAGGTTTATGTCAGTGGTGACCTTGGTTATCATGACGGACGAAGGGCTGAGGCCTTAGGGCGGGCATTGATTGATGTAGGGCATTTCGCCTCGGAGCACTTACTGGTGGAAAGCCTTGCAGCAGGCTTGAAAAACGCCCTGTCAGAAAGGGGGTACGCCGTTGACGTAGGGGCGTACACCCAGGAGCGTGATTGTTTTTATTATCTTTGATTTCATTAGGATAGTTCCAAGAGCTAAAGTGTTACTTTACATCTGAGCTTTTGCATTAGATTTGTCAGGGAGAGTATTGTGAAAGAACAAATCAACCTACTGGTAAAACTTCAAGAAAAAGATAGGGTGCTGGATCGGTTCAGGCGGCAAATACGTGAAGGCCCCGAACGACTCCAAGACCTTGAAAAAGAACTGCAAACGCTTGAAGAAGATGTCGAGGCTGATAGGAGGCGCATCCAGGACCTGAAGAAGACCCAACGCGAGTACGAAGCTGAGATAGAAGATGGCCTGGCCCATATCAGGAAAAGCCGGGGCAGGCTTATGAGCGTCAAAAACAATAGGGAGTATCGGGCCCTGTTAAGGGAGATTGAGGAGGCCGAAAAGGGAAATGCAGATAAAGAGGACACGATTTTGAGTTGCCTGGAGGAATTGGAGACGCTCGGCAGGGAACTTGAGGCCAAGGAAAAGGGCCTGTCGGCCATGCGGGATCGCCTTGAAAGCGAGAAAACAGCCGTATCAAAAGAAGTTGCCCGTGTCCATGAGGAGCTCTCTGATACAGAGAAATCCAGGGAGAAGCTGGTGCAAACCGTAGCCCCCCAACTTCTTGCAAAATATGAGCAGATCAAGGCAAGGAGCGGAGGCATAGCGGTGGCGTTGGTGAACAATGCAACCTGTTCTGAATGCCACCTGGGTATTCCCCCACAGATGTACAACGAACTTCAAAGGCAGGACACCCTGAGATTTTGCCCTAATTGCCAACGAATTATTTGCTGGAAAGAGGCTGAGACTTCAGCATGAGGGGCGTAAAAATTGGTATTTGGTCATTGGTCATTGGTCATTAGTTCCTAAGTTCTAGAATTCGTGTTTTTTCTGGCAGAAAATTTCTTGCTATATTCAATTATGAGTGAGCTAAAGTGCCTAAAGTGTCTAAAGTGAGCTAAAGTTAATGTGCACGCCCCCGCCTGCCAACGCCTGGTTTGCCGGGTAGCTACAATGCCGCACACATGGCAATGGCGGGCAGGTTCGGCGTGGTCAGTCTTAAAAATAGGTCGCGCTGAAAGCGCATTCCTTAACTTTAGGCACTTTAGTTCACTTTAGTTCACTTTAGGCACTTCTTTTTGGTTCCGGCTCGTCCGGGTTAGGTAGAGATCAACAACAAACATCAAATGACAAGTGACTAATGACTATTGACAAGTGACTGCGGAACGGTTAGTTTACGCCTATGTCAGAGCAGGCCGAACGATCGCTCGTGTCTTCGATTTTTTGCAGACGCGGGAGGAAAGTCCGAGCTCCGAAGGGCAGGGTGCTCCGTAACTCGGAGTCGCGGTAACGCGAAGGAAAGTGCCACAGAAAAGATACCGCCCTGTGAGATGGCGGTCACGCCTATCTCACAGGGTAAGGGTGAAAAGGTGCGGTAAGAGCGCACCAGTTCCCCGGGTGACCGGAGAAGCTAGGTAAACCCCACCTGGAGCAAGACCAAATAGGGAAGCGTTTGAGGGCGGCCCGTCCGAGCTTCCGGGTCGGTCGCAAGAGGTATTGGGCAACCAATACCCTCAGATGAATGATCGTTGTTCCGTAGAGGGTGACCGATACGGAAAACAGAACTCGGCTTATGGCCTGCTCTGGCATAAAATCGCTCAATCCTTTTAGTCCGTTACTTGTGAAATTCGTGTTTTTCTTGGAAGGAAATTCCTTCTATATACTGTTTCCCAACACTAACAATTAAATTTAGGGATTAAGGAATTCCCCAATTCCTCAATTCGCAATGCCTGAATTCCGGCCCGTACGCCATTTGCCCGCTCGTGCCAGGCATTGGCGGGCAGGTCAGGCGAATGCCGGGCGGGCTTATCCAGGTTGGATCATGCAAGAAGCCAGCGCTGTTCAGCATAAGGCCGGTTTTGCCGAAAAGGTACAGGTATTTTCAGAGGAGTTCTTGAGGTGTTGCATCTATATCTGCGAAACCGAGTCCTCCCGTGAGACCTTCACAAAGAGACTGTATGCTAAAATGGTCGCAAGCTCCAAGCTCTTGGAAGATCTTTTGGACTTCCATGGCGCAAAAAACAATTCCAACTGGTATTATTATCGTGAGCTGGTCTCAACGGTAAGAAACCTGTCTGAAGCGAGTTACTCCCAGAAACACATCTCCAAGCGGCTCCCTTTGTATGACTTGGCAAAGACCGAGGGGTTTCTGGGGGGTGGACATGCCACTCACAAGTTCCTGGTAAACTCTTTGAGGAAGATCTCTCTCAATGCGTTAGAAGCAGCCGGGCGCCTGCACATTAACTTGCCTGAAGACCGTTTTTCGTGGGACGATTTCCCGGGAATAGCTACTCAGACCACTCTTGAGTTCGACATCGACGATGAAAACCTGGAGGAGGAGAAAAAGAATATTGTCAAGATAACCACTGAGTTCTTGAGTGTAGCCAAGGAATTTGAAACATTGGGTTTTTATGAGCCATACACCATAGATCAGATTAGGGCCATTGTTCCTTCCAGCTTTAATGAACAAGAGGCGCGGCGATTTGAAATGGTTGTCCACAGCCTGCAATCATCCTTTGACACGTATGTGAATAGAAGCGGACACCGGTTTCGCGATATCAAACTCAAGCGGCTTCGCGGGTACATCTCTGTAGTACTTCACCTCTTGGAGCTTACACGTCGTCTCCTACACTATTATGAACGGCACCTCCATGAGGTCGGCTACAAGAACATTTACAAAAGTGTCCGTGATGAATTGGCCAGGGCTGTCAGGCCTGAAGATATTCTTGATCGCATTGTGAATTATGGTCTTTATTATATTTGGTATTTCTTGGTACAGGGTCAGGATCTCGCCCAGGAGGTCCTAAATGAGAATATGGAGCGGGGTTCTATTGTAGTGGGCATACCACAAGAGCTTGGTTTTCACAGTCGGCCCTGCATGTTGGTGGCCAAGATCGTTCAGCATTACGGCGGTCAGGTGGAACTGTGGGTGGACTCTGATCGATTTGATGCGAGCAGTGTCCTGGACATCCAGTGGGCCGGCGGCAAGATTCAAAAAGAAGGCATCAAGGAGGTTGCCTTTAAGGGCGATGTACGCGCCTTGAAAGACATCCAGGTTCTGGCCAGTGTGAACTACGGGGAAGATTCAATGGGCAAGGGAATTCCGCTCCCCAAAGAGCTCTTCTACCTGTGGCAGTAACCCGGACAAGCCCGAACCCTAAAGTGCCTAAAGTGTGAAGTGCCTAAAGTGCCTAAAGTTAAGGATCGCGCTTTCAGCGCGGTCAATTTTAGGAAATGACATAACACCTCAACTTTAGGCACTTTAGATCACTTTAGGCACTTCACACTTTTACTAAAATGAAACAACCCAAAATCGAAAACTCGCAATCGACAATTGACAATCGACAATCAGCAACGGGGGTTGCCGCAGTTATTGCGGGAGCAGGGCAGGGGACCCGGATGGGGAGCGAAGCCAGAAAGCAATACATGATGCTGGGAAACCGCCCAGTGCTGGCCCATACCCTTCTTGCCTTTGAAAAATGCGATGCGATTGAAGAGATATTCCTGGTAATCCCTCGGGGTGATGATCCTCTTTGCAAAAAGGAGATCATAGATCCGCTGAGACCTAACAAACCGATTCATCTAATTTCAGGGGGTGCCACAAGACAGGAGTCGGTCTACAATGGCTTGAAGGCCATTGACGGCAGGTTTGGCCTGGTGGTTATCCACGATGGTGTTCGGCCGTTGGTCAAGATCGACCACATCGCTGAGTGTGTTAGGGTGGCTGAGAAATATGGAGGCTGCATCCTGGCCGTAGCGGCAAGTGACACCATGAAGACCGTAGACGAACATGACCGTGTGATTGTGACCATGAAGCGTCACATGATCAGGATGGCCCAAACCCCTCAAGCATTCTACTATAATCTTATCCGCGGAGCCCATGAGGCCGCACAAAAGGAAGCTTATGTGGGGACTGATGATGCTGAATTGGTAGAGCTGTGCGGTGAGGTGGTAAAGGTGATTCCGGGTGATCCTTACAACATCAAGATTACCACACCTGAAGATCTCAAATTGGCCGAAGCCTTAATGCAATACTTGCAGTCTTAGGAGCGCTTCGCTTGAGGATCGTCCGCCTCCGGCGGACTCAAGGCAAAAGATTCTTAGCCTCTATCCTCAAGTTCGCGTTAGGCGGACGCTCCTCCAGCCTCTATCCTCAGGCTCCCGATGATGTTGCTGATATCCGTGATGTTGTTCTTCACAAGATAGGACCTAAGGCCTTCCACAATCTCCAGAGTTGCCCGCGGGTTGACAAAATTGGCAGTACCAACCTGTACGGCACGGGCCCCAACAATCAAAAACTCCAAGGCATCCAAGGCATCCATTATCCCGCCTATACCAATGACCGGGATACGCACCGCTTGGGCTGCCTCCCACACCATTCGTAGCGCAATCGGTTTGATTGCAGGTCCGGAAAGGCCTCCTGTGATGTTGGCGAGTTTGGGCCGGCGCGTCGCCACATCCACGGCCATTCCCGTGATCGTATTGATAAGGGAGACCGCATCGGCTCCTGCTTCCTCTACGCTCCGCGCGATGGCCTTAATATCGGCCACATTTGGCGAGAGCTTGGCGATCAATGGAAGCCCTGTCTTTTCCCTCACCGCTTTCACCACCTCAAAGGCCATCTTTGGATCGGTTCCAAAGGCGATCCCGCCAGCCTTGACATTGGGGCACGAGATGTTTACCTCGATACCGGCTATTCCCTCCAGATCCTGGATCCGTTCAGCCAGTTCAACGTAGGCTTTTGTCTCGTGGCCGTAAATATTCAGGACAATGGGGGTCTCCAGAGTTTGAAGAAACGGGAGCTTCTCCTGCACAAAGGCTTCCAGTCCCAGGTTTTCAAGGCCGATCGCATTCAGCATCCCCCCGCACGTCTCCACGGTCCGAGGGGGAGGATTGCCGGCAGAGGGCTTGAGAGAAAGGCCCTTTACAATGATACCACCCAGTCTGTTCAGATCAACCAGCGAGGCCAACTCCTGTCCATACCCAAAGGTGCCGGAGGCGGTCATCACCGGGTTTTTCATGAAGATGCCACCCACTTCTACAGCAAGGTTAGGTCCCCGCATATCAGTGCTCACTTCAGCCTTTCAGTAAAGCTCATAAATGACTAATTGAGGGATTAAGGGGCATCCTTCATTCCTCGGTTTACACTTATCAAGGATGCGGGCGCCAAGAGATAAGTTCTTTTGTTCCTACTTTTTGGTGTCAGGTGTCAGGCCCGCCCTGGCGCGACTTGCTCGAATCAATTTGT
>JAUWXF010000176.1 GCA_030616475.1 Desulfobacterales bacterium | reverse complement strand
GTGTCAGGTGTCAGGTGTCAGGAGCAAGAAACGCAAGACCTGCCCGCCATTGCCGTGTATGCGGGCATTGTAACCTCGCTGTGACGCAGGCGTTGGCAGGCGGGTCTGAAACCTGAACACTGAAACCAGGTACCAGGTACCAGGTGTCAGGTGTCAGGAATTGAAAAAGCAAGACCTGAAACCTGAACACTGAAACCTGAACACTGGTCAATAGGTGTAAACTACTTTATGGCGAAAATGAAGGATGCCAAATTTCTGAACTTAGCTTCAAAAAGTTGTAGAATTTCCAATTATCATAGAAGAGCGCGGTTTCTGTTAAATACAAAATCCAAAATCCGAAATACCATATGTCTCCCTTCAAGCCTGCATATATAGAAACCTACAACAAGGGGCTCCTGAAGGAAAAGATTGCCTTGGCTTATGAGATCCTGAAGGCCTGTAGCCTTTGTCCAAGGGCATGTGGCGTGGACCGGCTCTCGGGTGAAAAGGGAATCTGCCAGATAGGCGAACATGCTGTTGTGTCAAGTTTCAACCCCCACTTTGGAGAGGAGAGCCCCCTGGTCGGAAACCACGGCTCGGGCACCATATTCTTTGCCCGATGCAATCTCCTGTGCATCTTCTGCCAGAACTACGACATCAGCCACGAAGGAGAAGGTGTTGAGTTCTCCTCAGAAGAGCTTGCCAGGGCTATGCTTTTCCTCCAGGACAAGGGCTGCCCCAATATAAACTTTGTCACGCCCACTCACGTTGTACCGCAGATTTTGGCTGCACTTGACAAGGCTATTGAAGCAGGACTCAGGGTCCCTCTGGTCTACAATACGGGCGGCTATGACAGGTCCGAGACCCTGGCCATCCTGGACGGCGTGTTCGATATCTACATGCCTGACTTCAAGTACTGGGATCCGAAGGTAGCCGAGGAACTCTCTGACGCGCCAGATTATCCTGAAAGAGCCCAGAAGGCCCTGAAGGAGATGCACCGTCAGGTGGGGGACCTAATGATGGATGGGCAGGGGATTGCCCAGAGAGGCCTTCTGATCCGTCATCTGGTACTTCCCGAGGGGCTGGCCGGGACCCGGCAAGTCATGCGTTTCTTAGCCAGGGAAATCTCGCCCAACAGCTATGTAAACATTATGGCACAATATAGACCGTGCGGCCGGGCCTCTGAGGTACAGGCCCTGCGGCGCAGCATTACCGAGGAAGAACACCAGGAGGCAATTCAGATGGCCAACAAAGAGGGGATCACCCGGCTGGATGAACGAAAACGGGTCTTTCTATTTCACTGGATGTAATGGAAAGGTAATAATTTATG
The DNA here is from genome assembly GCA_030616475.1 of Desulfobacterales bacterium. Classification (GTDB taxonomy): domain Bacteria; phylum Desulfobacterota; class Desulfobacteria; order Desulfobacterales. The sequence continues at coordinate 5,184 of JAUWXF010000176.1, read as the reverse complement.
TTTTTGAAAACATGGCCGCTTCAACGACGATCAAATTTTGATCCGTGTAAAACTCGGGCCCAAGTGAGCGTAAAGAAAGAACAGTGGCCATCTTAAATCGTACTGAGAAGGTTTGCTCTTTGTTTGAGCATTTAAGAACGATCCGTGTAACTCGCTGTTCTTTCTCAACGCTCACTAAGACCCTCAGACAGTTACCCGGATCAAAATTTGATCGTCGTTGAAGCTCGTTCGAAACCATTTGTTTCATAAAGCTAAAATGATACATGGAAAGAATATTTGCCGTAGGCGACATACATGGCTGCCTCGACAAGTTAATCTCGTTGATGGGCGTCATCGATATTGACCCGAAAAAAGATAGACTCCTGTTCATAGGAGATTATATCGACCGGGGCACTCAGTCAAAGGAGGTGGTGGACTATCTAATTGATCTGGCCAGGCGGCAAAGCCGTGTGATCTTTCTGAAGGGAAATCACGAGGTATTGCTCCGGCTTTACTTAAGTGGAGCCGACAGGTTTAGCTTTCTGGCCAATGGCGGGCAAGCAACACTGGATAGCTACCTGAAGGACCATAGCCATGCCGAAGACAACCCTATACCGAGTATACATCTGGACTTCTTTGACAACCTCAGTCTATATTATGAGACGGACCATTATATCTTTGTCCACGCTGGCCTTCAGGAGAACATCCCCCTTGAGGAACAAGATGAATGGGATATGCTCTGGATACGGGATGAATTTATACATTCCGATTTTGATTTTGGAAAACGTGTGATTTTTGGCCACACACCTTTCCGTGAACCACTGGTTCTTGAAAACAAGATTGGCATTGATACCGGTGCCGTCTACGGCAACAAGCTGACCTGTGTGGAGCTGCCAGCCGTAAAGTTTTATAGTGTGTAAGGGAGGAACTGGTTATGGGAGTGAACGATGTCGTCAAAAACATCACTTGGTTGGGACATGATGGGTTTCTCATCAAGGGAGACGGCAAGGCCATCGTCATCGACCCTTTTCAGGTCAAGCGATGCGAGCTCGCAGATATTATCCTGGTTACCCATGAACACTATGATCACTGCTCACCAGAGGATATCCAGAAGATCCAGAAGGCATCGACGGTGATCGTGACTGAGGTCGATTCGGCCAGGAAGCTCTCCGGAGACGTGCGGGTGGTACAACCCGGAGACAAGCTGACGGTTTCTGGAATCCCGATTGAAGCCGTGCCGGCTTACAACACAAACAAAAATTTTCATCCTAAACAAAACGGGTGGCTGGGATTTGTCGTTACAGTGGACGGTGTGAGGATTTATCATGCAGGTGATACTGATCTGATACCGGAGATGGATTCCCTCAAGACAGATATTGCGATTCTGCCGGTATCCGGGACCTACGTCATGACCGCCGAGGAGGCCGTGGAAGCAGCTAAGACGATCAAGCCCAAGCTTGCCATTCCCATGCATTTCGGTGCCATTGTGGGTTCTACAGACGATGCCTGGAGGTTCTGCGATGCCCTGGCCGGAACCTGTGAAGTGGTCATGCTATAGATTCTAAGGAAATGTTCCTGGGGTAGATGACCGTATATCTTTCGGAGAAATCTTTAAGAATGTGGGAATTGCGAATTTAGGAATTTAGGTATTAAATAAGCATATTTTCCTTCAATTCCTCAATTCCCAAGTTAGTTCGCTTCGCTCACAATTGGAATGTTGGAATACTGGACACGAAGTGAAGCCTGCGCTCATGATGGAATAATGGGTTCTGGCAAAATGGGTCATTGGGTTATTGGCAAAACCACTGTTGACAGGGAAGTCTACAAATGACATACTTCCGCTAAAAACCAACATTCCAATATGAGCGCAAGCTTCACTTCGTGTCCATCATTCCATCATTCCGGCACGAGGCAAAAATCCAACCCTCAAAAAAGCCTGTACATTCAATAAGTTGTACAATTTCCGAGACGTTCAATTAGACATTTATGAACTTTCCGTCCGCCTGAGAGGGAATAACCCAAAAATCTTTTTCTGAAAGAATATAAGCCCATGAAAAAAATATTTGTCTTCACCCTGTTGGTGTTCGTGCTGTGTGTTGGCACGGCCAGTGCCAAGCGGCTCAGTGTTGCCTTTGACAAGGCGAATGTGCGCTCGGGTCCGGGGACAAACCACGAAATCCTGTGGTCTGCCGGAAAGTATTATCCAGTTGACATCATTAAGAAATCTGGAAACTGGTACCAAATCCGTGACTTTGAAGGGGACACAGGGTGGATTTATCGGCGGCTACTCAAGAAGATCCCGGCCGTTATCGTCAAAGGTACCATAGTCAATGTTCGGGAGGGGCCGGGGACAGGCTTCAGGGTTCTATTCCAGGCCGAAAAAGGGGTCAGCTTCAAACTTCTGAAAAGAAAGAAAAAGTGGCTTAAGGTCCAGCACGCAGACGGTGAGGTGGGCTGGATTCATAAGTCCCTGGCGTGGGGATACTAAAACAGGATTTCGGAATGCGGAATGGAAAGAAGTTAGAGCGGCGGAGCCGCGTTACATAAAATCGCATAGCGATTTTATTCCGGTATCGTTTTGGTGAGGATAGCCGATCCTAAACGGGGCGTGAAGAGACTTACGGTAAGCAGATTTCGCTCAACCGGCGGTCGTACATCTTGCCTATGGCATATTCCTCCCGCCTTAGGAATCTCTCTTGCGATGGGCCTATGATCTGCATTTCAGGGTGCTCCTGTTGGACTTCAACGGCTATATTCATCTCCTTTGTGCAACCCGTACTGAACGTAGCATCCTTGCCCACCCATTCCGGGGGAATCTTGGTTTTCATAAGTTGGAAGGCCTTCACGATATCATCGTATGTCTGGAACCGCCATATGTCGATCAAACCACTTCGCTGAACAATCTCCCACATGTACATCAAGTCATCCGCATCCATCCCCGGCTCATAATGCTCTGACGGGTTGATGATGAAGGTGCTGGCAGACTGCTCTTTGAGGTACTGCGTATGAGTGGACATGATCTTTTTGGCCATCGTTATCTTACCAGGGATAGACCCGATAATACCGCTGTAAAATATGACTGTCATGCCTTTCTGTTTGGCTGCTTCCATCTGCGAGATGATGGCTTGTGCTTTCTTTTCAAGATCCTTGTGTGAGAACTTGATCACGGCAGGGTGTTTGGGCTTGTACCAGATTGAAGCTGAGCCGTTTTCATCCTTTGCAATGCTGTAAATGTCTTGGGTAAACCGGAAGTGGGTATCAAAAAAACGCCGTCTTTGATCAGGCCCCTTGGAGATGACACACTCTACCTCCTTGAAAACACGCGCAAAGGTTGTAGATGCCAACAGAAGGTTGAGGTTCTCACGGGTACCGTCGGAGATGGCCATGATGTTCTTGTCGCTTTTCAAAATGTTGACCAACTCGTTCTTATCCAGGCCCTTTTCCTTGATCAAGAGAGCGCCCTCCAGATCCCGACAAAGCCTGTCGTCTTCCTGCGCATCATAAAAGTCAACCTTAGTGAACAAAGGGCCGTCTTTGAACGAAACGATAATCTTGTGGCCCAATTGTGCCAGGTATCGTATGATGGCCAAGTCCACCACTACCTCGCCTGCTTCATCGGCCAGCCACAGGATCTTCTTGGACTGCGGTACGCCTGAGGCACCTTCTTCCCTCTGAACCCGCAAGAATTGCCACAATGGCTCGACACCGTCTCCGGTGAGAGGACGGCTGAAGAGCCTCAGGTAATCCTCCACCGTGTATCGCGAGACTTCATCAGATTCCCAGAGCGCACTTTCAACCGACAGGGCAAAGAGACGCCGCAGCTTCAGGTAGTCCACGCGTTCCTTGATCTCATTAAGGCTAACCGGGGAGGAAAGGAGAACGGCATCGTCAACATGGTTCAAGGCATTCTGAAACGCCTCGGAGTTGAGCACTTCAAAAGCCCGCGCGTTTTGTTGTGCCTTTTCGTGTAGATAGGGGTTCTCTATCTGGGTGCGATCAATGTAGATTTTCAGAAGACGCTTTTTCAGCCGGGAGGGGATCATCAACCCGTCCCGGGTCTCGTGTTGGTACTTGGTTTTGATAAGAGATTTCAAGAAGGCCTTGTCCCATTCATCCTCGATCTGCCGATCAATCAAGCCGAGTATCCTGTGGAGGGCCACTTCATATTTTTCCTGTAAGAACTGTGACTTCTCCTGTCTCATGATTGTGCCGAACATGTGATCGGTGCACGGATAGTACCGCTCGTTTTCCTCGGTGTAGACCATAAAACGGACCTGCTCCGGAGAGGCCACACGATCAGGATAGGCATAATAATCGAGGTGATTTTCTATGAAGAACGTCGAGTACCAGGCATCCATGATCGGGTCTTGCCCCGGCTTGTAGGGGTGCTGAGGATCAAACTTCATCTCTTCCTTTTTCATCTCCGCCTCTTTCTTTCAGGAGCTTTCTTACGGATTCCTCTATTACGTAACCTGGGCGCAAGCCAACGAAATAATTGCTAATTGTACCATTTTGGTCTATAAGGAAGGTAGTCGGAATCCCCTTGATTCCACCGTAATCGAGAACCACCTCCCTGGTTCCCAGTACAATTGGGTAAGTAATTCCGTAGTGCTTAACAAATGGCCTCAGAACGGCTTCACCTTCCTGATCGAGGGACACCCCTACGATCTCAAGCCCCTTGTCTCTGAATCTTTCATAAAGCCGGACAAAACCAGGAATCTCCTGGCGGCATGGACCACACCAGGTCGCAAAGAAGTTTAAGACCACAACCTTACCTCTAAGCTCAGCCAGGCGACAGATACCTCCATTCAGATCCTTGAGTGCAAAGTCGGGGGCAGCACGGGATGCAGGTCCATTGTGGTCTTCCTGACCGCTACACCCACAAACCGAAAGGGTCACAAGGGTGCCTACAAGAAAAGCCCTGGCAAAAAACTTCATTACCCCTACCCTAACCCGGACAAGCCGGAAATCCGAAGCACGAAATTCGAAACTCGAAACAAATCCGACACGAAGTGAAGCCTGCGCTCAATTCTAAATTTCCAAATGTTCAAAACAACAATTGTTCTCTTAGATATGGGTTTTGGGTTTATGTCATTTGAATTTTGAAAATTTGGTCATTGTTTCGGATTTCGACCTGCCCGCCATTGCCAGAGGTGCCGGCACATAAGCTGAATGCTGTCTCAGGCGTTGGCAGGCGGGTATTCG
>JAUWXF010000164.1 GCA_030616475.1 Desulfobacterales bacterium | reverse complement strand
TTTTGGGTTTATGTCATTTGAATTTTGAAAATTTGGTCATTGTTTCGGATTTCGACCTGCCCGCCATTGCCAGAGGTGCCGGCACATAAGCTGAATGCTGTCTCAGGCGTTGGCAGGCGGGTATTCGGATTTCGAATTTAACATTCTGATTTTCATTTAGTTTCCTAGGCACAAAGATATTTTCTGTCAGAAAAAACACGAATTTCACAACTAACGGACTAATTCTATCCATTATCGAGGCTATTTATAACACAGTCGAAAATGGAGTCTATATCTGCGTGCGAGCTGTTTAGAAAGATGACAAAACAATATGGATTGCCGGATCTTCCTTCGATGTATCCGGCTTTCGTTTTAACACCCTTTAAGGTGCCGCTTTTGTAAAAGACCTGTCCTTGGCGAACAAGGAGGGTGCGGTGCGGCTCAAAGCGCCTCAAAACAGCAAGCATACCCAGGGCTGACAGCCGGTTCTTTCTTGAGATCCCGGACCCCTCAGCTATTTCAATATCATGTACATGTAGCACCTCTCGGGCATAGTCAGAAAGCACCCTAACCCCTTTGGCCAGGGTGCCGGGTGGGCCGTGCACATGGGCACCGAGGGCGATCAGGATTTGATTGGCAACAAAATTGTTCGAAAACTCAAACATCTCCTTCAGGACCTGCTCCAGGGTAAAAATCGAATGATAGGTGTAAATTAGCGTGTCTCCGGGTTCCACCACGCCTGCGCGGACCTCTCCCTGACACACATTGCCCCTTTCTTTCAAAAAGTCTACCAGGAGCTCCCCGGCATAGCGCGCAGCGTCATGCCCATTTCGGCAGAGGGTGAAACGACCCCTATTTAAGCCCAGCAACCGGAGCTTCTCAAGGGCAAACGGAGTCATGGGGGTCTGAGGTTCTGCTGAGACAATCCTGCCTGTGTCATCACGCTTAAAAAAAACCGTGTTAAAATTGGCACACAGCGCCCCGTTAGGGGCATCATAGGGATTGGTGGATGAGCCGATGCCGGGGATACGGATATCATGCACAAAATAGGTGTCATCAAGGATAAAATCCTTGAAGCCCTGGAGCCTGGCGGCAAGGGCTTGTGCTATCTCTTGCCATACCTCGGAGATAAGGAGCGGGTCGCCATACCCTTTTACCTTCAGGTTTTGGTCACGGTCCTGATAGAATTCGGTCTGGAATCTGTAAGACTTTCCCAGGTGATGAATAGCTGCAAGGGCCGTTAGAATCTTCAGGGTCGATGCAGGGACACATTTTTTGGTTTCATTCTTGCTGTAAATGACATGGCCGCCAGGGCCGGCCACCAGCAGGGCATCCTGTGAGGAGAGTCGGCTACCCCATCCCTGCCCTGCCCATTGAAGCCCGCCCTGGCGCGACAGCCGCGAAACAAGCTGTTGCCCTTGAAATCCAGGCCCGCCCTGGCGCGACATGCCACAACCAGGCTGTTGTTCGTCCAAACCCGGTCTGGGCCAGGGTCTGGGCCAGAGGGGGAGGGTTTGGGTGGGGATGGAAGATTCCTGCCCGGCCAATACCATGGGCGGCTGGCACAGACACAAGGCCCAAACCAGGAAAGGAGTGCCCCATATAACCGCTATTCGCTTCAAAGTATCGGAAATGGTTTTCTTGTGTACCTTATATCTTTGGGAAGCCATGACCATGGGACAAAAGCGCAGACACAAATCGAGTCGGATAATTCGTTGAAATCATAGGAACTCGTATGTAGTGAGTCAAGGAAAAATCAGCATCTCCTCGTCACTATCGTGAAACGAAGCTGTAAAGGTATTTTTTCTTTCGATTTGGGCCAACAACTTGACAAAGCTTATGATACCATTTACAAATCTGCAATGAAATTGGTGGATGTCCAGGTTGTTGTCTTGAGAAAACAACTATGAGGGTATTGGAATGGAGGAAAACAAAAAGAAGCCTTCTCCTAAAATGTCAACAGCAATTGTTGATTCGCTATGTAACATTCCCCTCTTTGACAGACTTAATGGACAGGAATTGAGCGTGCTGGGTAAATATATAAACATCATTGAGGTCAACCCTGGCGAGTACGTCTTTAGAGAGGGGGATAGAGGCGACTATATATGCTTTGTAGAAGAGGGTGCATTAGATGTAATGAAGAGAGCCTCGGCAGGTGGCAGCGCCATAATAGCCACATTGACCAAGGGACGTTCAGTCGGAGAAATGTCTGTTATCGATAACTTTCCCCGGTCTGCTACGATAAGAGCCCGCACCAAGGCTACGCTGCTCACATTGACGCGGAGTAGATTTGATTTGATATTGGAGCAAGAGCCAACAATAGGCGTCAAGATTCTCAAAGGAATTGCGCGTCTACTAAGTCAGAATTTGCGAAGAACATCGAGTCAGCTTGCCGACTACATGGGGCCCCTTACTTGAACACGGAAAGAATCCCAAATTTCGCTAAAACAGACACACTTGCGAACAGTTTCAATCGTTGAACAGGCACCCGCCCAGGACCACGTCACCTTTCGCAACGCCTCACACACCCGGATAACCTTTAATCACGATATGTTGAGAGGCTTTTTTGATTGACACACAAGCCTCATTTCTCTATACTACCTTTATCAAGTAAGGAATTCTCTATCAATGAATAAGGTTTTGGGACAGGCGCCATGGCTTCCCCCAAAATACCTCGCAAAATAGGCAGATATCTGGTGACTCGAGAACTGGGGCGCGGTGGCATGGGTGTAGTCTATCTGGCTCAGGACCCATTTATTGATCGCCTGGTGGCCATCAAAGTCACCTTTGCCTCTTCCCCCAAGGATCCCCAGGAGTTTGAGCAGTTTCAGCAAGTATTTTTCAACGAAGCCAGGGCAGCAGGCAGATTAATGCATCCCCATATCGTATCGGTGTACGATGCCGCGGTGGAAAACGACCGGTGTTACCTGGTCATGGAATATGTGGATGGGGCCACGTCAAAAGAGTACTGCCGGGAAGAAACGTTCCTGCCCTTTGACAGGGTAGCAAAAATCATCTTCCAGTGCGCCAAGGGCCTTGACTACGCCCACCAGAACGGAGTCATCCACCGCGATATCAAACCGGGCAACATCATGATTTCCTCGAAAGGCGATGCCAAGATCTCCGATTTCGGCATCGCCACAGTAGTAGTGGGCACTTCAGACCATCCCCGACCGGACAGTTTCAGTGGTTCAGTGTACTACATGTCACCGGAGCAACTTCGCAATGAACCACAGACACCACAGAGCGACCTCTTCTCCTTGGGCGTGGTGATGTATGAACTCCTGACCGGAACCAAACCCTTCGAGGCTGACACGGACTACGCCACCTTTTTCAAGATAGCTAATGTAGAGCCCGAGCCCTTGAAGAAACATCGACGTGATGTTCCCGAATCTCTGGAACGCATAGTCATGCGAGCTTTGGAAAAGGAACTGGCGAAACGTTACCGGACCGGCCTGCAACTCGCTTCGGAACTGAGCACCTCTTTCGATCAATTGAGGCACCTGGAAGAGGAAATCAATTTTGAAGAAAAATACAATGCCCTTAAGAAATTAGATTTCTTCAAGGATTTTACTTCCAGCGAACTTGCCGAGGTGCTCAACGCCACCCAGTGGCTCAAGCACGAAGCCAATTCGACCATAATTACCGAAGGGGATATAGAAGACTGCTTCTACATTATTGTTGCCGGCAAGGTGATAGTTGAAAAACGGGGGATGTGTTTAAACACGTTGAGACAAGGTGACTGCTTCGGTGAAATGGCGTACCGGGGTAATATCACACGGTCCGCCAATGTCAAAGCGGTCCGCGATACTATTTTGATAAGGATCAACGGCTCGGTCATAGACCAGACGTCCATCAACACCCAGCTTCGTTTTCACAAGGTCTTTTCCAAAACCCTGATCCAGCGTCTGACCCACACCAGCAATTTGTTGTTCAAAGGGTCCTTGTGACATCTCCTAACCCGGACAAGCCGGAACCAAAAAGAAGTGCCTAAAGTGAACTAAAGTGAACTAAAGTGCCTAAAGTTAAGGAATGCGCTTTCAGCGCAAGTTGTTTTTAAGACTGACCACGCCGAAGGCGTGCACATTAACTTTAGCTCACTTTAGACACTTTAGGCACTTTAGCTCACTTTTTGTTGAACATAGCAAAAAACATTCTGCCAGAAAAAAACCAATTTTACAACCAACGGACTAAACATGGGCATTCTGAAAAAACATCCGACAATTTTTCTGGGCCTGGGTATAACCGTCCTCTTTTTGGGGCTTGCGTTCTTTCGCATGGGGTTTCTCGACGTATTGGAACTCAAGCTCTACGATGTAATGATGAGTTTAAGGGGGGACCCGGAAGGGCCGAGCGAGGTCGTTCTGGTGGACATAGACTCCAATTCCATAGAGAAGCTCGGCCGTTGGCCCTGGCCACGCTCCCTTATAGCCAAGGGCATCAGAAAGATAAACGAGGGGGGGGCTAAGGTCATCGGGCTCAACTTCATCTTTAGTGAACCTCAGAAGGGCACCGGTTTAAGGGAACTTGAGGCCCTAAAGGAGCTTTTCGCCAAAACCGTGCTGGACCATGCGGGCGACAGAGGGCCTATGTTTCTCCAGGCCATGAGTGAAGCCCGGGCAAGGCTGGACAACGACAAAAAACTTGCGGAGGCCCTCAAGGAGTCAGGCAAAGTGGTGCTCCCGGTCTTCTTCAAGGAGCAGGCCGTGGAGGAAAAGGGAACAATGGAAACGGACGAGGCCCTGATTGATCAGTCGATCCAGAGCATCAGTAACCGCGAAGGTTTGCAATGCCCTCGGGCCTACGACATATTCCTGCCCATCCACACATTTTTAAGAGCCTCAAAGGGCATAGGCCACATCAACCGCGCCTACGACATGGACGGAACGGCCAGACGGGAACGGCTCTTATATGAGTTCAACGGGCTTTATATCCCTTCCTACACCTTAAGGCTGGCGGCCCAATACCTGAACGTCCCCCAAAACAAAATACTGGCCGATCCGGGCTCAGGCATTTACCTCGGCTCCCTTGAGATCCCTACCACATTGAACTCCGAATTACTGGTCAGCTTCAAAGATCCCCGGGGATCCTTTGAGACTTACTCCTACTTCGACGTCATAAGCGATAAGATTCCATCGAGCGTCTTTAAAAACAAGCTCGTTTTGGTGGGAGCCTCTGCCGCGGGGATAATGAACCCGCTCAGCACGCCCACCGATCCGACTATGCCCGTGGAAGAATTCTCGGCCCATACCATCCGTACAATACTAAACAAAGAATTCGTTCAAAAGCTGCCCTGGGGCTCCAGCGCAGAGATTCTTATGATACTCGTCTTGGGATTGGTAATCACCTTTGTTTTACCAAGGTTAAGGGCCATGATTGCGGGCATGACCTTTTTGGTCCTCCTTGTCTCTCTTATGGGGGGCTCAACCTATTTTCTTGTCTCAAAGGGCCTCTGGGTTCAGGTGACCTACCCCCTCCTACAGCTTGTCTTTGGCTGCATCGCGGTGGTAAGCATCAAGTACTTTGTAACCGAGACCCGCAAAGAGAAGGTGGATGAGCCCGCTGAGACCAACCGGATGCTGGGGATCTCCTTTCAAAACCGGGGAATACTGGATATGGCCTTCGACAAGTTTCGCCAGGAGCCGGTGGACGGCGAAATGAAGGACATCCTCTACAACCTTGCCCTGGACTATGAGAGAAAGAGGCAGTTCAATAAAGCTGCGACCGTCTATGAGTACATAGAAGAGCACGACAGCAAGTTCAAAGATGTCGATGAAAGGAAAAGGAAGTTGATGCAGGTCGGCGATACGACGGTGTTCGGCGAGCGCTTTTTGGGCGACGGTTCAGCGGGCGAGGGCCTTCCGGCCACCGGCACCCTTCCCACTATAGGCAGGTACGAGGTGATCAAGCAACTGGGCAAAGGTGCCATGAGCGTGGTCTACCTCGGCCAGGATCCGCGCATCAACCGGACCACGGCGATCAAGACCGTCCGGTTTGCCGATGACTTCGAGCCGGAAGAAGCAGAGAAGATGAAGGAAAAATTTTTCCGAGAGGCTAGAAGTGCGGGGACACTCTCCCACCCCAACATCGTCACCATCTACGATGCGGGCGAAGAGCAAGATCTGGCCTATATCGCCATGGAATATTTAGAGGGCGAGACTCTGGAAAAATACACGAAAAAAGGCAACCTCTTGCCCATGCGCAAGGTCATCGACTATGTGGCCGATATAGCCGACGCCCTGGATTACGCCCACCAGAAGGGGATAGTCCATCGGGACATCAAGCCGGCCAACATAATGCTTTTGAACACGGGCATTGTAAAGATCACCGACTTCGGCATAGCCAGGATCACGGCCACCTCCCAGACCCGGACCGGCGTGGTGAAAGGTACACCGTTTTACATGTCGCCAGAGCAGTTTTCCGGCGAAAAGGTGGATGGAAGGTCGGACATCTTCTCGTTGGGAACAATGCTATTCCAGCTCTTGACCGGCAGACTCCCCTTCTACGGCGATAACCCGGCAGCGCTCATGCACCGGGTAATGAACGTGCCCCATCCGGACCCGAAAAAAATAAACCCAAAAATAGTAAAGCCCCTTGTGACCATAATAGACAAGACTCTGGAGAAGGATCAAGACAAGCGCTACCGGAGGGCGTCCCAGATGACCGCCCATTTAAGAGGGCTTGGAAAAAGGATCGATGCCTTTATTGCCAAAAAGAAGGCGGAAAAGAGACATCCTTCATTTTTGCCATAAAGTAGTTTACACTTTTTTTCACCACCCCAGGTTTGGGATTTCAGGTTTCAGGTTTCAGTGTTCAGGTTTCAGACCCGCCTGCCAACGCCTGCGTCACAGCGAGGTTACAATGCCCGCATACACGGCAATGGCGGGCAGGTCTTGCGTTTCTTGCTCCTGACACCTGACACCTGACAC
>JAUWXF010000311.1 GCA_030616475.1 Desulfobacterales bacterium | reverse complement strand
CCTGCCCGCCATTGCCAGACATGCCGGCATATAAGCTGAATGCTGTCTCAGGCGTTGGCAGGCGGGCTGAAACCTGAACACTGGTCAATAGGTGTAAACTACTTTATGGCGAAAATGAAGGATGCCGTTATTGAAAAGGTAGATCTAAACGGGACGGGGTGTCAAAAATTTGCAACCTGTGCGGTTACTTCAAAAATCCCCCTAAACCTGCCCGCCACCCGCCTGCCATCGCCAGGTACAACGGGCAGCTACAATGCCGGCATGCGTGGCAATGGCGGGCAGGTTGCCTCGGGCTTGCTGTACTGGCGACTCCGGCATGCCACGATCCACTGTGAAAGAAGGCATCACAGCTCCGTGGTCAAGACCTGGCGGGCCATGCAGCACGTACTGATTCCCCTGGTCTGTTTAGTGGTTGCCCGCGCCTTGATGGTCGCCTCCCTCAGTGCCTTCTTACCGACCTTCATGGTGGCTCAGGGCCGAAGCCTGTGGTTTGGGGGCACGGCCTTAGCCCTGGTTGAGTTTGGCGCGGTGCTTGGCACCATGGTTTCCGGAACCTTAAGTGACCGGCTGGGACGTCGATTTGTGCTCATTGCGGCCATGATCGCCTCACCTGTCCTCATGCTCATTTTTCTGGTAACCCCGGCCTGGGCGCTCTTTCCCGTGCTGGTGCTGCTGGGGTTCAACGCATTTGCCACTGCGCCGGTCATGCTCGCCATTGTGCAGGATCATGCCCACGGGATGCGGGCCACTGCCAACGGGATTTATATGGGCATCAATTTTCTCGTGGTCTCAGGTGTAACCGTACTTGTGGGCTGGACGGGAGACCTGCTGGGCCTCGGGGCGGCTTTTGCCTGGAGCGCGTTGCTGGCCCTGCTCGGCGTTCCTGTGATCTATTTTCTTCCTCGATCCAAAATCTGCCTCAACTTTTGTGACAGATCCATAACGCTGAATGGCTTCTGAATGAAGCTATCACAACCACGTTCCAATATCTCTGTTGCCTCGCCGTCTATGCCGTATCCGCTCGAAAGGAGGACCTTTATATCTGGATTGATCTCCTTCATGCGGTCATATGCCTCACCACCACCCATATTGGGCATAACCATGTCCAAAAGGACGATGTCTATGTCATCCCGATTTTTGTTGTAAACTTCGACGGCCCCTTTTCCGTCATTGGCTATCAGTACCCGGTAGCCCATGGCCTCCAACAATTCCCGGCCTACATCCAGGATTACCTTTTCATCGTCTACCAGGAGGACTGTTCCGGTTCCCTTAATGAACTGGTCAGCAGCCTTGACAGCTTTCCGGCCCATTTTTTCTGATGCAGGGAGAAAAATGCTGAAGGTGGTTCCGTGACCTTTCTTGGATTCCACATCAATATATCCGCCATGGCCCTTTATGATACCGTAAGCAGAAGCCAGACCAAGACCTGTGCCCCTGCCCATCTCCTTGGTGGTAAAGAATGGATCAAAGATGCGCTCCATGGTTTTTTTATCCATACCTGTGCCTGTGTCAGTAACCGTTAACAGCACATAGTTGTCCGGCTTTGGATCATACAGCTTGCCTTTCATATTATTGTGGGTCGTATTCATGGTGTTCAAGATAAGATCCCCACCGCCAGACATGGCATCTGCAGCATTTACGAATAGATTGAAAAGGACCTGCTCTATCTGTGCCTGGTCTGCCTCTATTGCAAATAAGTCTTCGGCAAGCTCTCGATGGATCGTAATCTCCTTTCTGGTTCTGCCAAATGTGTCAGAGGTCTCTTCCATTAATTGGTTCAGGTCAAGGGGCTTGACCTCATATCTTCCCTTCCTGGCATATCCAAGGATGTGTGAGGTTAGCCTGGCTCCGCTTTGAATCTGCTCTTCAATGTTCTTTAACCGTTCATAATACGGGTGCGTGGAATCCATATCTATAAGCATCAAGGAGACATTTCCCTGGATACCCATGAGCAGGTTGTTAAAGTCATGGGCAATGCCACCAGCCAGGGTGCCAATGGCTTCCATCTTCGCAGCCTGCTGGAGTTGGGCTTCAAAGCGCTTTCGTTCGGTAATGTCTCGTAAGGTGTGGACACTGCCCATAGGAATACCGTTCCGATCCAGATAAGTGGCTACGCTTATACTGACAT
>JAUWXF010000161.1 GCA_030616475.1 Desulfobacterales bacterium | reverse complement strand
GAAACAATATCGAATGACAAAAATTCAAAATTAAAAAACGATAAGCAATTCTGACATTTTCAATCGCCCTTGAGACCGCTCTTACAGTTTTGAACATTTGAGCATTTAATATTTGGATTTGTTTCGGATTTCGGATTTCGTGCTTCGTATTTCCGGCTTGTCCGGGTTAGGGAATTCCTTAATCCCTCAATTCCTCAATCCTTGAATTCCTGAATCTGTATCGAGAGGACTAGCGATGAGCGTTTTGTTTGTTTTGACGATGGCATGCTACATTGCAAGCTCGCTGGGTTATCAGGGCTATGTTCTGTTTCAAAAGCGACCCGTATACAGGGTTGCAAGTATCCTCCTTTGGGCAGGGTTTCTGTGTCACACAGGAGTCATCGCCCTTCAGTGCTTTGAGGCCGGACATGTTCCGGTTCAAAACCTCCATGAAGCGCTTTCCACGTTTGGATGGGCCGTTGTCGGCGTCTTTCTCATACTTCAAATCAAATTTCATCTAATGGTTCTGGGAGCCCTTGTGGCACCCCTGGCCACCGTGTCCGTGGTCATTGCTTCCATCCTGCCGGGTCCGCCGGTTGAACTGGACCCGCTCTTCAAGGGCCTGTGGCGGACGTTTCATGTTGGCACCCTCATTGTGGGAATTGCCGCCTTTGCCGTAGCCTTCCTGGTGGGCATCCTGTACCTGATTCAAGAGAGAGCGATCAAGGATAAAAAGCGCGGCTTTTTCTTCCGTAGACTTCCATCCCTGAAACTACTTGACTCCATGGGTTATTCATGCCTTGTTGCAGGATTTCCCATGCTGACCTTTGGGCTTATTACCGGCGTTATTTATGCCCAGATGGTGCATGGCCGATTCTGGAGCTGGGACCCTAAAGAGATTTTTGCAGGGATCACCTGGCTGGTGTTTGCAGCCTTGCTCCATGAACGTCTGGCCGTGGGGTGGCAAGGGAGGCGGGCCGCCATTATGACCATTGTGGGATTTGTGATACTCGTTTTTACATTTTTCTTACGTTTTTTGGGGTAAATCGTGGAAAAGAGGGAGATCGTAGTAATCGGTCTGAATCACGAAACAGCACCGGTGGAGGTTCGGGAACGCTTGGCCTTTGCCAGTGAAGACACCCCTAAAGTGCTGGAAACCATGCGCCAGGAGCCCTGCGTGGATGAGATTGTTCTCTTTTCTACATGCAACCGTGTGGAGTTTCTCTTGGCCACAAAGGATGTGTCCAAAGCCGTGGAGACGGTTAAGGATTTCCTTGCCGACTTCAAGAAGACACCTCGGAGCGCCTTTGAGCAGGCCCTTTATGTGCATAATGGAGATGAGGCAGTGCGCCATATCTTTCGCGTGGCATCAAGCCTTGATTCCATGGTGGTAGGGGAGGCGCAGATTCTTGGGCAGATCAAAGAATCCTACCGGGAGGCTTGTAATCATAAAACCTGCGGGGTTATCCTGAATCGGCTCATGCACCGGTCCTTTTCGGTCGCCAAACGGGTGCGAACGGAGACCGGCATTGGTGACCATGCGGTTTCCATCAGCTATGCGGCTGTGGAATTGGGCCGCAAGATCTTTGGTGAGCTGGAACGAAAGGCGGTGCTCCTTATTGGTGCCGGCGAGATGGCGGAACTGGCTGTGGAGCACCTTGTCACAAACCATGCCGGTCCCATATTTGTCGCCAACCGCACCTTTGAACGGGGCCTCGAAATTGCCGAGGGGTTCAGAGGAACGGCCATTCGATTCGAAGAGATTCCTGACCATCTCAAACAGGTGGACATCGTCATCAGCTCCACTGGGGCGCCTAACTACATCTTGAGGCATAGCGACTTCAAAGGAGTTATGCGCGCCCGAAAGAATCGACCGCTCTTTCTTATTGACATTGCAGTGCCCCGGGATATAGATCCCGAGATCAACCGGATCACCAATGTGTATGTCTACGACATCGATGACCTCAAGAGTGCCATTGAGGAAAACATAGAGGAACGGCGACACGAGGCACGCAGGGGGGAGCGGATTGCGGACGGGGCTGTGGTCCAGTTTCGAAGATGGTTCCAGTCCCTTGATATCGTGCCGACGATCATTGCACTCAGAGAAAAGATCGAGGAGATCCGGCAGGCAGAACTCAAGAAAACCTTTGCCTCCCTTGCATGGGCATCTGAAGAGGACCGGGCTGCCATTGACCGGCTGACAGAGGCCCTGGTCAAGAAAATCCTGCACGACCCCACACTCTTTTTGAAGCAGAGCGAACATGAGGACAAGAAGTCTCTTCATGTGGACATTACCCGGAGGCTATTTAACCTGGATGAGAAGGATTGATGATTGACGATTGATGATTGACGATTGAATAAAACAAATCAATCCGACGGAACAATCAACAATCATCAATCGTCATTGACCAATGACAAATGACCAGCAACCAATGACAAATGAAAGACTCAATATTCAATCATCAATCGTGAGTGACCAACAAGGAGACCGATCTTGAAGAAAAAACTTGCCTTTCTCTTTCCCGGACAGGGTTCCCAGGTAGTCGGTATGGGGCTTGACCTTTATCAGGAATATGATTTTGTGCGCGAGATCTTTGATATGGTTGACGAGGTGACCAAAAACCACATCTCGCGACTATGTTTCAACGGCCCGATGGAAGAGCTCACCCTCACAGTGAACCTGCAACCTGCGGTTACAGCGGTGAACCTGGCCTGTCTTGCGGCCCTGGAAAAGGAGGGGATCCAGCCTGACGTCGCTGCCGGTCACAGCCTAGGAGAATACAGTGCTTTGCGGGCTGCCGGGGTGGTCAATTCTGAGGACACATGCCGGCTGGTGTTCAAACGGGGCCACCTGATGCATCGGGAGGCCACCAAACACAAGGGGGCCATGCATGCCATTATTGGCCTGAATATCGATGCAGTGCAAGAGATCGTTGAGGAGGCCCAGGAAAAGGGTGTGGTTGCTGTGGCAAATCACAACACCGCCGAGCAGATAGTGATAACAGGGGCCCCCGATGTGGTAGAATCCGCCTCTGAACTGGCCAAAGCCCGGGGGGCCAAGGCGATTCCCCTGAGAGTCAGTGGGGCATGGCATAGCGAATTGATCCGAGGGGCTGAAAAGGACTTTAGAGCCTTTCTGGCAGAGATCCCCTTCAATGCGCAAAAAAGGCCCGTGTTGTTCAATGTGACTGCGGCTTCTGAATCAGATCCAAACGAGATCAATGAGCTCATGGCAAGGCAGTTGTGCAGCCCGGTTCGGTGGTATGATTCGGTGTGCAGGATGCAAGAAGACGAAATTGAGGTTTTCGCCGAAGTTGGTCCCAAGAGGGTGTTAACCGGATTACTTCGCAAGATTATCCCTGACAACTATGAACATAAGGTTTACAATATAGATGGAATGAAGGGACTGGAGGCTTTTTTTAAGGCTGTGACTTAGACCAGACCAAAGACAAAACGGGCCTTGATCATGGTTTCGGGCGGGTTACTACAATTCAGGAATTGAGGAATTTAGGGATTAATCGCGCAATTCGTAATTACTAAATTCCTAAATCCTTCAATTCTTTTCCAGCAGATCTTCTATTTCTTTGAAGTGTGTCACATGGTGGGCAGCTGAGAGCACCGGGTTCTTGTATGCCACCAGAGGAATTCCGGCAGCCGTGGCTGCCAATTCATCGATCTCTGAGTCCCCGATGTAGATGGCTTCCCTTGGGGATAGCCCAAAATGATCCAGTATCTTGATGAGCGACTCAGGATCGGGTTTAGGCCGTTTCACGTCGAGACTTGATACCACCAGGTCAAAGTATCCTTTCAACCCGTGGTCCACCAGGACCCGATCCATCGTATCTGACCGGTTTGTGGATATGGCTGTCTTGTGGCCAAACTGCAAATATTCCAGAAAAGCTTTCAGGTACGGCTCCATCTGCATCATAGGAATGAAGGGAAGATAGTCGATCTGTTGGCGGTAGGCTAGGGCTTGTTCCAAGCGGGGGTCGTCCCTGAAAAGGTGTGCCACGGATTGCTCTGCCGTATGCATGTGCACATAGTCACACTGCTCGCTGGTCATCCGAGGCCTTCCGAAGTGAGTTAGAATATCATTGTAGTAGGCCTCATTGGCCCTCCTTGAGTCAAACATTACGCCATCGCAATCAAAAATCACCACCTTAACATGTTCCATGTTCCACAAAATCCTCTGGTAAGTTGTCAAGACTTTTGGTATGAAGTTTTCCAGCACGTGAGGCCTGTGGTCTCAATAAGTAATAGAAGCCGGGCTACTCTGTCAAGATCCAGATGAATAGAGGCACCCGTTCACACTGAACAATTTAGGTAAAGCGTTCACGCCCATATTGTCATTTCGACCGAAGGGAGAAATCTTAAATTGGAACAATAGAGTATGGTAAAGATTTCTCGCTTCGCTCGAAATGACAAATTGTTGGGACTTTTTACGAAACCGTCAGAACTAAGGAACTTATGAAGACAAAGAGACATATCTATCTACAAATGAAATCCCTGGAGGAGGCCCAGGCGATTTTCTTTGATAGGTTTTCTTTTGACCAATATCTCCGGTCGGAAAGCATTCCCGCTCAAGAGGCGGCTGGCCGGGTCACGGCAGAGCCGGTATTTGCCAGATTTTCTTCCCCCAGTTACCATGCAGCGGCCATGGATGGAATTGCCGTGCGTGCGGAGACCACCTTTGGCACCACTGTAGACCGGCCAAAGCAGCTCCGAATAGGAAAGGATGCCGTTTTTGTTAATACGGGTCAGATTATGCCCGAGGGGACAGACGCGGTCATTATGATCGAACATGTCGTGGATGTGAATGAGGAAACCGTCCGGATCGAGTCGGCTGCCTACCCCTGGCAACACGTCAGAAAAGTAGGCGAGGATATCGTGGCCACCGAACTCATCGTTCCCCAGAATCATTTGATCACACCTTATGAAATTGGTGCCCTTCTAAACGGAGGGGTTTTCGATGTTAAGGTCAAACAAAGGCCCCGGGTGCTCATCATCCCAACCGGTTCAGAACTCATATACCACCAGGATCTCATATCCGGCACCCCTCCCCCGGGCCGGGTGATTGAAAGCAATTCAGCCGTTCTGGGCGCCTTGATTAGGGCCTGTGGCGGAAAATATCTGAGCCACCCCATAGTCCCCGATATTTTCGAAGAGATCCTGAATGCAGTACGTGAAGCTACAGCCGGAGATGCCGACCTTGTGATTGTCAGTGCAGGCTCTTCTGCCGGCTCTGAGGACTACACTGCAAGTGTCATTGCTGAGCTTGGAGAGGTCCTAATACATGGGGTTACCATCATGCCCGGAAAGCCGACTGTGCTGGGTATTATCGACAATAAACCGGTGATTGGAAATCCGGGTTATACGGTCTCGGCCATTATGGCGTTCGAGAAGTTCGCACAACCACTCATCAGCAGAATGCTTGGCATACGGGAATCACTGCGGCCAAAGATAAGAGTCAGAACTGCTCGAAAGGTGGCATCAAAACTCGGTATTGAGGAATTTGTCCGGGTCAAACTTGGCCTGGTGAAAGATACGGTCGTGGCCTCCTCTCTTCCGAGAGGTGCAGGCTCTGTGACCACCCTGACCGAGGCCGACGGGATTATTCGGATTCCCAATCATATGGAGGGGATTAAGGCAGGTGAGCCGGTGGAGGCCGAGCTATTGAAGGATCTTGCAGAAATTGAAAACACCGTGGTGGTGGTTGGAAGCCACGACAACACCCTCGATATCTTAGCTAATCAGATGAGGGTGCGGGATTTTCGTTTCAGCCTATCCTCAAGCAACGTGGGGAGCCTGGGGGGCCTGATCGCTCTCAGAAACGGATACTGTCATGCAGCAGGCTCCCACCTCCTTGATACAGACACGGGTACCTACAATATCTCCTATGTCAAACGTTACCTTCCTGACCTAAGGGTAAAGCTGGTCAATTTAGTCTATCGCCAGCAAGGCCTGATCGTGCCCCGCGGTAACCCCAAAGGGATCACAGGGATCGAAGATCTGGCAAGAGACGATATTACCTTTATCAATAGACAGGCAGGATCAGGGACCCGGATTCTCCTGGACTACGAGTTGGCGAAACTTGACGTAACGCCGGAACACATCAAGGGATATGACCAGGAAGAATTTACCCATATGTCTGTGGCAGTGAATGTGCTTAGCGGTGCGGCAGATATGGGGCTTGGCATCTACGCGGCAGCCAGGGCTCTGAATCTCGATTTTGTCCCGATTGTTACTGAGGAATACGACCTTGTCATTCCTGAAGAATTTTTTGAGGATGAAAAAATCCAACTGATGCTGGAGGTTATTCGATCACAGCCATTCAAAGAACTCGTGCGCCAGTTGGGTGGCTATGACACCTCAAAGACAGGGACGGTTCTTGAGAGTCTATAAGAAACTGTCATGAAATGACCTGATAGTATAGGAATTTCCTTTTGTTGCCTTGCAAGCCCGCCTGCCCTCGCCTATCACTGGCGGGCAGGTATTCGTCAAAGGGTTGGGAAGGGTGGCACAGGCCAAGCTTTGCTTGCCTGTGCATATGCACGGGCAACCTCTGGTTAGCCCGTGGCACCCAGCTCGTGTCGGTGCTCGGCCCGCCCTGGCGCGACACGCTCGCGAGAGGCTATCACCCGCCTTAGCCCGGTCTGGGCCAGGGTTTACGTCAAACGGCCCGCCCTGGAGGCAACAGGGACGTTGTTAAGTAACTAAGCAACTTGATTGGCGCAAGGTTTATGGTATGTGACAGGTCATGCTGAGACAAGGACGTTTGGACGCGCCGGGGGTATTACATCACGTAATTATCCGAGGTATAGAGCGTCGAGAGATTTTTTTGGACAGCAAGGACCGTGACGATTTTATTGACCGGCTTAAACCACTACCTCTGGTAGTGGTATCATAAGAAGGTTCTACCGTTATAGGAATTATGGAATAGTAAGGTTAAGGATAAAACATGGATTATGATTGAGTTTCCGATTTGGTTTAACAATACCGTGTTGTGAATATGTGTGGTGCCATGGACAAACTTGTTTGTCCGTGTGAAAGGTGTCGATATGAAGTAACAAAGAAGAAAAACGG
>JAUWXF010000035.1 GCA_030616475.1 Desulfobacterales bacterium | reverse complement strand
TTGAACCGCTCTTATGCGCAGTTCTTCCATTGTCTTCGAATCAAGTTTTCTTCCATCAAGCTTTTTCATGCATGGGAGTATACATGATTTCTAGTAAATTGTCTACTTATTTACGCTCGGATTAGTAGATTAATTCTTATATGGACCTAAATCTTTATCCCGTTTTGGTTTCAGGTTTCAGGTCTGTAATGTATCCTCTTGGGGCCACTTGTGTGCCAAATCACAGACTTCAATATGGGTTTCAGGTTTCAGGTCTCGCGTTTGTCGCTCCTGACACCTGAAACCAGTTTACACTTTTTTTGCACATCCATATAATTCCTCGTTGTCACTACGTTCTCCCCTGAAACCCGAAACCTGAAACCTGAAACCTGAGGAATATATATATCTTTTTATAGATTCTCAAAATTAACAAAAGTCTATCCCTATTAAACGAATGATAAGTCATCAAGAAAACCGAAGGAATCGTTATTTGTGAGCGGTTGAGCCTAGAAATCACACCCCTCAAGGGCCTCCTTATCTTGCATTGCTTCCTCGTCCATGCCCAGCACATCCATCAAGGTGTTTCTAATCTCCTCCGGCCTGAAGGGCTTCTTGATGCATGCCTTGGCACCCAGGCCCAAAAACTCCTCGAGCCGCTCTTCCCGACCCTCTGTGGTCACAATCACGACCGGCGTTGTTGACACAATGGCTTGTTCCCGCAGCGCCTTCAAGAGCGCCCTGCCATCCATTTCCGGCATGTGAATGTCGGTCACGATGATGTCCGCCCACTCCTTCTCAAGGACAGATAGGGCCTCCCGACCGTTTCCCGCCTCAAAGAACTGTCCTACATCAAAGCCCGACATCTCAATGGTTTTTCTGATAACGCTTCGCATGGTCGAAGAATCATCAACGATTAAGACATTAAATGCCATAGCACACCTCGCTAACTTAGCTTCAAAATATCCTGGACCTTGTTGTACTCGTCGTAGAAATCGATCACGATCCCTTGCAGGTCCTTTGCCTTCAGTCCGTAACGTTTCATGACCTCTTCTTTTCCACGATAAGAGAGGCCGTCTCGTCCCACCCCAATGCCCATGGAAAGGGTTATGATGTTGGCAAGATAAATGATCGGAGTTAGCGGGTCATCATCTGAAGCCTCCTCAGGTCTATGATGCAGCCGGATCGCCTGAACAATATCTTCGGGAAAATTCCACGATTCAGCTATCTTTGCCCCCACCTCTGCATGGTCGATACCGAGCATCTCGCTTTCGCCTTCGAGAAAAGAATGCCTTCCTTCGTTGACCAGGGCAATGATCTGCTCAAAGTATCTATCAACAAGCCTGCTGAGCACCACTTTTCCGATGTCGTGCAGAAGGGCTGCCGTAAACAGAGACGGGGGCTCGGACTCAGTCACACGATTGGAGACAATCCTGGAGATGATCCCCGTTGCCACCGCGTGCTTCCAGAGTTCCCCTTTGGCCAGATCATATCCTCTATTTTCCTTATGAAAGAATTTTACAGCCGTGCTTGCCAGGATGATATTCTTCAACTCGGCATTACCCAGCAGCACCAGCCCCTCCCTCAGCGAGTGGACCTTTCTCCTGAGGCCGTAATAGGCCGAATTGCACAGTTTCAATACATTCGCTGTGATCGCCTGATCATACTGGATAATCGAAATGAGCCTATCCACAGACGCATCAGGATCATCCAGTATCTCCAGCGCCCTGGTGGCCACATTCGGAAAGGGTGGAAGCTTTTTGATCGATTTTACTATGGCATCAATATCTATCATAGAATTCTATTCCCCTGACCGGAAACCTTCAGAGACAATTCCCCTGTGGCAATGCTGAGCCGCATCGTCCTGTTGACCATGCCGCCGATATCTTCACCATCAATAATGACCTTGTTGCGCCAAAAGATCTTTCTCAAGGCCGCATAATTGCGCTTTCCGATATTGAAGATCCCGGATGCGTCCATGACCTGGGCACCGCCGGCAACTTTGACAATCATCCGGCCCTTCGCGGCCCCGAGGTTGTAACAGGCCTTGAACAGAACCGGTATGCCTGTGTCAGCAAACATCAAAGGTCTTGTTTTTGCCTTTTTAGTGTCCAGCTCGGATTCGGGAAGCATATAATGAAGCATGCCCCCAACCTTTGCTACGGGGTCATACACAGCCAGGCCAATACACGAGCCCAATGAGTGGGTAACCAGTGTCACACCGGGGTCATCACTCACCTTCATGTCCGCTATACCAACCGTAATATTCAACGCTCCGGTTTCCCTTTATCGTCCTGACGTGTTTGTACAGAAGTTTCTTAACTTTTTCTTCCAGGTCCTCATAGGTAGTTTCTTCTCCAGTCGTTTGCATTATTCATGCCTAAAACCAGCAACCAGGCCCCTGCATCAAGCATCTTTCCAGGTGTAGGTCTCCGGCTTGTAGAGCTTTCCGAGGCGTAGGCCTCCGGCTTGTAGAGCCTACGGCTCGCAAAGCTCTCCGAGCGGGAGGCCAGGGCGGGCTCTTGGTGAGGGGATTGCTTGGTCGCTCCGCTCCTTCAAGAATTTTCCGTAGGGGCGAGTTTACCTCGCCCGAATTTTCTCGAACGGCTGTGGCGGGCTTTGCAAAGGGCGAATCCAAATCTTCCCCCTTTTGTAAAGGGGGACAGAGGGGGATTTTATCGTCTAAAATTTGAATCTCCTAATAGCCTCCTGAAGATTCGCGTTTGCAAGCTTAATTTTGTCTATGGTTTCGTCAGAATCCTCGGCCGTGGCCTCTTCGGCAAGCCCTCCAATTTGGCCGGAAATATCGCTTATTGTTTTGACCTTATCCCTCAAGTCCCCGATCATAAGGTTAATAGAATCAGCCAGGTCTTTGAGTTCGTCCCTTTTTTGAAGTCTTATCTCTTTGCGCAGATTACCTTTTCCGATCTCAGCGAGCTCCCTTTCTATCCTATACAAAGGCCCGGCAATCGCATGCGGAAACATAAGGGATGCAACAACACCCAAGATCAGGCTCGCAAAAAACCCGCAAACAAGCACAGGGATAAGAAAATCCAAAAAATTCTCGGCCTTTACATGAAACAAGCGGTAGGATTTGCCAACATTTATATCACTGTAAAAATAAAAAATTATTCCCGTGACAAGCAACGACGCAAGTATAATGCTCCATATCTTGACCAGCAAACGCAACTGCAGCCTTCTTTTTATGGAAAAGTTAAAAAACCTCTTCCGCTTGTAAGCTCTCTGGAAACTTGGCATGTTGCCTCCCTGATTTAAGTGAGCTAAAGTGATCTAAAGTGTCTAAAGTGATCTAAAGTTAAGGTATTTTGTTTATTTTATCTATTTACTTCTTCCAATAGGGGTAAATATTGGATAAGAACGCTTTGTTGTCCGTTTCTAAAATTGACTGCGCTGAAAGCGCATTCCTCAACCCTGGCCCAGACCCTGGCCCA
This sequence comes from Desulfobacterales bacterium, assembly GCA_030616475.1. Classification (GTDB taxonomy): domain Bacteria; phylum Desulfobacterota; class Desulfobacteria; order Desulfobacterales. The sequence continues at coordinate 21,129 of JAUWXF010000035.1, read as the reverse complement.
GACCGGGATTTATCAGCTTGTAGCCTATAGTAAGCATGAGCGCCAGGGCGGGCCAGTTTTGAAATGCTGAAGATTACAACACCCCAATCTTGAAGTATTAGACCGCCGCATTGTATTGCATACATGTCGCACCCCTGGCCCAGACCTGGTTGAGGAGCGTGATAGCCTCTCGCAAGCGTGTCGCGCCAGGGCGGGCAGGGCGGGCTTTAGGCACTTTAGCTCACTTTAGACACTCTTTTACTATACGACAATCAGTATCTTTCATGGCAGAGGATACAAATATCTCCAGTCATATTCTTTCGGGCAAAATATTCTCTGCCTCCGCCGTGCGCATTATGGCAGGTCACGCATGTCATAATGCCGCCTTTCAACGTCGGTAAATAACCGGGTATCTTTGTTGTGGGTTTTGCGGCAACCCCCACAGGATGGGTTAGGCCTAAAGCGTCAGTGGGATGGCACCGGCAGCAGGCATCAATGGTGAGTTCCTTGCCAACACTCAGACCTGTACACCCATCCTTCACTTTCACGCATTCAACGGTCAGACTTGCCGCCCTCGTGGTCTCTAAGTACAAACCAAGCTCTAATGATTTTGCCCTTTTACGCCGCAGAAAGATTTCCGCGTTCTTTACCGCCAATTCCGGGGGCTCTATTTTCTCCTCAACATGAGACTCTGCTATTTTTGCTGTATTGAACAGACAATCCTCAGAGACTGATTGATTGCCGAACATGTCGTGGGATATCACCCGAAAGTGGTAATCCTTTCCGCCTTCCAGTTCACAGATGTTTACCCGGTGATGCCTCACCATGGTGATATCCTCCGGACTGCGTTTGACATATTGATCAGAAAGACCGTATTCTATGCAAGAAGTTGACGGCTCATCAGTATCCCACATTATGGTTGTCGAAAGAAATGGGGCTTTTTCTATTGGGCCGATCTTAATCCGGGATATCACAGGTGGTTTTTTATCATTTCGTGCCCCATTGCGCACCCTCGCGGGGATGACCCCTCTAAATCTAATTTCCACCTTATTTCCCGGCGGATCCTTAAGCATAAGATTGATATCATAACTTGCCCCACTAATGAGCCGTTTCAGTAAAACGTTATGTTCCGTAAGATAACCGGGATTGGTCAAAATAACAGGCTCCATTGCCCCCTTTTTCGAGGCGCGCTTCCCCTTCATAGCCCCTTCCTGTTTCAAGTGGCAGGCGTCACATTCTCCTTTTTTAAAGGGAGCGTGCTGAAAGGAATTTGAGCCCCCGTTCCGGTAAACCTCCAGATGGCATGATAGACACTCATTTTCTATCTGCTGTGCCTTGGACCAGGCAGAAAAGCCAAAAAAGACCACAGCAATTGTGAGATTCAATACAATCAAAGACCTTATGTTCGATTTCGGGAATGTTCTCAAGCCGACAGGCGCTATGCGGATTTGCGGCTTTCGCCTTGAAAACACCCCGGATTTCGGATTTGAAGTATGCAAGATTCTACCGTTTCTTCCACCTATCGAGTTTTTCAAAAGCATCCTCAACTGCTTTAAACAGGACTTTCAGGTCAACCGGCTTTATAAAATAATCGTCAAAACCGGCCTCTCGACAATCAGCAAGTTCAAAAAGCGAGGTATATCCGGTTACGGCATAGATGATGGCAATTGGTCTGTCTTTTCGAATTTTTGTGCACAGATCTACACCGCTCATCCCCGGCAGTTTGAGGTCCAGAAACATGACCTGGATATTTTCTTGTTTCAAAATTTCCAGGGCCTCCTCCCCGCTCTCGGCCAACCGGACCGTATAGCCGGCCTTACTAAAAGCCTGCTCAAACATAATTCTAATCGGCGCTTCATCGTCTAGAACCAGAGTGGTATTATTCATTACGATACCTCCCTTGATAAAATCGCTTCGCGATTTTATGTAATGCGGCTTCGCTGCTCAAAAAAAGGAAATTCCTATACAATCTCCTTCCTATAAAAGAGGATGTTGCGACGCTAAGCGCCTATTTCACTCCACGTGAAGCTTTATCAATATCAATAATCTTTGTCCCTCCAATGTAGTCACGCGTTTTATATCTCGTGATCCTCCCTAGCCTTTTCGTTATCTCTGCCATTTTATCAATCTGTCCCTTGATCTCGTTAATATCTGCGTATAGCGGATTGTCGTCTGAGGTATCCATCATCAACAATTCGGAATATCCGGAGATGGCTTGCATGGGCTGGTTCAGTTCATGGCAGATACCCCCGGCCATTTCGAGGACGCCTTTCAATCTTTCTTTTTTCAGTCTTTCCTGCCGCATCCGTTTTCGTTCGGTAATGTCTTTGAAATGTTCAACAATGCCAATCAGGTCGCCACCAGGTACACGAAATGCTGTTGCCGTCACTATACAGGGAATTTTCTGGCCGTCGTTACGTTCTTTTACGATTTCATATTCAATACGCTCTTCACCCCCAACAATCCTGGTTAAGGGACACTCAGGAGTATGACACAAGATACTGCCAAACACCTCATAGCACTTCTTACCGGTCGCTTCATCCTTGCCTACGCCTAACAGACTCACAGATGTCTCGTTAACTCGAAGCACGTTGAAATGTTTATCAACAACAACCATCCCGTCAGCTGCGGCGTTGAATATCTGATTGAGTTCTATGTAGGCGATCTCAGCTTCTAAGGCCATCCGGTTGGCCCGTTCAATGGCTTTCTCGAGTTGCCGGTTTGTGGATTCCAACTCCTGATTGGTGGCCCGCAGCGCCTCCTCCGTGTGTTTGCGGTCGATGGCATAGCGAATCGCCCTCGTCAGCACGTTAAAGGGAATATCTCCTTTGACGAGGTAGTCCTGGGCACCAATCCGCAGGGCATGAACTCCGGTATCCTCGTCATCGAGTCCGGTGAGCACTACGATCGGAATATTCGGACACTCAGCGTGAACCTTCGAGACCGTATCGATCCCCTGACTATCCGGAAGTCGCATATCCAGCAGTACCACGTCAAAAACACTATCATCCATGCGTTCCAGAGCAGTGGAAACGCGCTCGACGACTTCCACTTCATATGGATGAGCTGATTCGGCCAACGCCAACCGCACTAACTTGGCATCGCCAGGATCGTCCTCCACTAACAGAACTTTGACTGGCTCCTCTATCCCCACGGGTCTCGTTTCAGCAGTATACATTGGATGCATTACCTCTTTGTTAATTGCCATCAAAGTAGGGTTAGGCGCGTGTTTCAGTGAAGAAGTGAGCTAAAGTGCCTAAAGTGCCTAAAGTGAGCTAAAGTTGACCCGTCTTCGGCGGGGAAGAGACTTTTTGTGAACGTTTGTTTTTGCTCCTTTAACTTTAGGCACTTTAGTTCACTTTAGCTCACTTTAGGCACTCCTCATCATTCTTCCCTCGCTGGTAGTTTGCAGATTTCAAACCAGTATTCCCCGATTTCTTTCGCAACCTTTTTGAATTGGACTAAGTCCCCCGGTTTCTTCACATACCCGCTCGCAAACAGGTTGTAGCTGTGTATGATATCCTGCTCCGAATCCGAAGTCGTTAAAATAATCACGGGAATCCTTTTCAAATCCTCGGCATTCTTTATTCGTGTCAGGAATTCTTTCCCACCCATACCCGGCATGTTCAAATCGAGGAGAATCAGATCAGGCCTGCACGTTCCGTTGCAATATTTGCCCCGCTGGTACAAAAAATCCAGCGCCTCTTCTCCGCTACTGACGATGTGAAGTTCATTAGCAACGCTCTGTTCGTTCAAAGAAACTCTTATCAGTTTCTGGTCGCCCGGGTCATCTTCCACGAGCAATATAGTAGGAGGTTCTAATTTATTCATTTCCTCTTATCCGACCCTTCTCCCATGTCGGTTCCTTATAGGTGCATTCTCAAATTCTTGCTGTTGTGGCTTTGTCAAAACTTGCTCTCAAATCTTACTCACCACAGAGGCACAGAGGACACTGAGAATATGAGCTTTTTGATTTGCCGGGAGATACCGACAAATCAAAACCATCAGTCCGCCGCAGGCGGAAGGCTTCTTTTATCCAATCGTCGTCTCCCGATTGGATAAAAAAAGAAAAAACTCTGCGCTCTCTGTGTCTCTGTGGTAAATCAAACTCATCCTTGCTTATCCCCCGCCGGCAGGGTGAACCAAAACGTAGAGCCCTTACCCACGGTTGAGCTTACCCCGATGTCGCCTCCATGACGGTCCACGATTTTCTTGCACACCGCCAATCCAATCCCAGAGCCCTCGTACTCTTCTCGTGAATGAAGCCGCCGGAACATCAAGAATATTCTATCATAATTCTCTTCTGCAATCCCTATGCCGCTGTCCTCCACTTCCACACGGACCATATTATCGCCCTCCTGCCTGCTCCGGACAGTAATCTCCGGTGGTGTTCCGTCGCGTTGGTATCTTAGCCCATTTCCTATGAGGTTTTGCAGCAGTTGATACACTTGTGAGGCATCTGCTTGAATCGCCAGCAGTGGTTTCGGAACGCAGATGGTTCCGCGGGTTTCTTCAAGCACAGCGGCCAATTCTACGTTTTTTAGACCCTCGACAACCTCATTTAAATCGACTCGCTCGGCAGGCTTGACTTTTGTGCTGACACGTGAATAGGTGAGCAGGTGATCAATCATGTCATGCATCCGCATTGCACCATCAATCATAAAGGCAAAGTTTTCTTGCTGGTCCTCATCCAGCTTCCCTTTTAGAGAATCCTGGAGAAGCTGACCGAAGGCTGATATTTTTCGTATCGGCTCTCGCAAGTCATGCGAGGCGATATAAACAAAATCCTGCAATTCCTTGTTAGACTTCTCCAGGTTTCGATTGGTTTTCTCAAGCGCCTCTTTTGCCCTCTCCAACTCATTTTTTGTTTTGCTAACATCTTCAAGTGTGTTGAGTATCACAGCCCTTTGCACTTCAATTTCTTTGACTTTCTCGTTCAGTTCTTTAGTTCTCTCTTCCACCTTTTCCTCAAGACCTTTGCTGTACTCCTCCAGCTTTTGTCTCGATTTTTTCAGATTGGCAGCCATTATATCGAATGCACTTGACAGTTGTCCAATCTCATCGTTTCTTTCGATCCTAACTTGATAGTATAGGAATTTCCTTTTTTTAAGCGGCGTAGCCGCGTTATATAAAATCGCGAAGCGATTTTATAACTTGATAATCGAGATTCCCTTTCTGTATCTCTTCAGCACCACGCTGTAATTTTACAATCGGGTTTGTTATTTTTGCGGAGAAAAAATATCAATCTCAGTGATTGCTTTGTGCAAGTTTTGCACCAGGCTCACCTGTTCTTCCTTCCCTATTTATTCCCTATTCCCCAATCCGCAATCCCTGGCCCAGAGCTGGCGCATCGCGCCCCTGGCCCAGACCTGGTTGGGGAGCGTGATAGCCTCTCGCGAGCGTGTCGCGCTCTCCGAGGCGTAGGCTCTACGAGCCGGAGGCCAGGGCGGGCAGGGCAGGCCGCAATCCACAATCGGATTATCCGTGCAACACCTGCCGGATGGCCTGGGCAAGATCGCGGGCAACCACAGGTTTCATGATATACTCGCGGATGCCCATATTTTTGGCTTCCTGTGGTGTGACCACCTCACTAAAACCAGTGGTGAGAATTATCGGGACGTCTGGCCGGATGCGCATCAATTCCTTTGCCAGCTCCACACCGGTCATATTCGGCATGGTCTGGTCGGTAATGACCAGGTCGAACCTGTCCGGTTGTGCGCGGAATGCCTCCACCGCCTCCACGCTGCTGGTCCGCACCGTGACATGGTAGCCAAGGCGCTCCAACATCTGTTGGCCCATGCGGACGAGTTGCTCTTCGTCATCGACAAACAGGATACGTTCCTTACCCCTGGGGACCGGCTCGGTCGTTTGGGCTTCCGGTTGGAGGATGCTGTCTAACCTGGGAAAATAGACGTGGAAGGTAGACCCCTTCTCTGGTTCACTGTGTACAGTGATCGCTCCGTCATGGCTTGTCACGATTCCGTGCACCGTGGCAAGGCCCATGCCGGTACCATCGCCAACAGCCTTGGTCGTGAAGAAGGGCTCAAAGATGCGCTCCGTCGTCACACGGTCCATGCCGTGGCCTGTGTCGCTGACGGTAAGCCTTACGTAACTCCCCTCTTGCAAATTCGCGTGAGTCCTCGCAAAAGCGGCATCGATTTCGAAAACATTCAAGCTCACCTCCAGCACGCCGCCCCGCTCGTGCATGGCATGATAGGCGTTGGTGCACAGGTTCATCATCACCTGGTCTATCTGGGTCGGGTCAGCCAGCACAACCCCGCACTTGGTGTCGATATTCTGACGGATCTCTATGGTCGCCGGCAACGATGACCGCAGCAGCTTCAGCGCCTCCTTCACAATGAGGTGAATCTGCACCGGCCTGCGTTCCTGCTCACTCTTACGGCTGAAGGTGAGAATCTGCTGCACCAGGTTTTTGGCGCGCATTCCTGCCTTGAGCGCTTGCTCCAGGTTGGCTCGGGCCAGGCTGCCTTCAGGCAGATCGTACATGGTCAACTCGGTGTATCCAAGGATGGCTGCGAGGATGTTGTTGAAGTCGTGGGCAATGCCACCGGCCAGCGTCCCGATGGCCTTCATTTTCTGTGCCTGGTGCAGTTGGGCTTCCAATTTTGCCGTTGCCTCTTCTGCTTCCTTACGCTTGTTGATGTCGCGAATCAGACCATCGTAGGACAGAAGCTTACCTTGCGTGTCGTAATGGGGAACGAGTGTGTTCCTTACCCAACGGATGGCGCCGTCCTTTCGCAAGATGCGATGCTCAATAGGCTGCACGTCTTGCCCCAAAAGAATGCGGCTGGCCTGCTCCTGGACGGCTGCATGATCTTCCTCAGGCACCATCCGAATCCATAAGTAGGGGTCGGAAGCAAACTCCTCGGGGGTATATCCGGTCACAGCGACAGAGGCAGGGCCATGGACGGTTTCCACCGGATGTCCGTTGTCAATGCGAACCGTGAAAATATAGTCCGTCACCGCCCCGGTGATGCGCCGGTACCGCTCCTCGCTCTGCCGTAGCACTTTCTCGGCCCCCTTGCGCTCGATGGCATAGCGCATGGCACGCAACAGCAGGTTGCTGTCTACCTCTCCCTTGACCAGGTAATCCTGCGCACCTTCCCTCACTGCGTGAACGGCCAACTCTTGATCGTCAAGGCCGGTCAGCACGATAATCGGCACATGTGGCGCTTGAGCGTAAGTCTTGGCAAACGTGTCCAGTCCCGGGCTGTCCGGGAGCGATAGATCCAACAGGACCAGGTCGATGCCTCCTTCGGCCAGGCGCTCCAACCCTGTGGAGAGCCGGTTGGCGCACTCCAATTCGAACAGAACCACCTTGGCTTTGGTCAGCATTTTCCGTATCAGGCGGGCGTCTCCGGGATTGTCCTCGATGAGTAAAACCCATACGATTTTGGATTTTGGATTTTGGATTGCGGAATGAGTCATTTACGGCCTCTGCCTTGTTTTAACTGCTTTTACTGACGAAACTGTGATTGCCAACCAGAATCCGGATTTCGGATTCACTAACCTTGGTCGTAGTAATGAGGATTGCGAACCAATCTGATCCTGAATATATTTGTCAAACACCTTGTTGTCAGCCATATCAAGATATTTGGCCATACGGTGTATGTCGAGAAGCGTTATGGGAATCTCAAAGTGGCAACACTCACCACACATTTTACACGAAGATTCAGTGCTAGTCATTTCCCGCCCCCTTCCTTCACCTGCGATTAGAAACCCACCTGTAATTTCCATCCCCTGTGTCAGAAAAGCCCATACGTTCCCAGAAGCCTCTTGCTGAACTTCTCACCCTGTCTGCAATGATTTCTCTGGCTGTATCCTTGAATAGATCTATGATCTTTCTTGCCAAACCGCGCCTTTGAAACTCGGGAAAGATGGTGATGTTTTTGATTATAACTCTGCTATAGACTCTCTTTATCCTGGCCTTGCCGACCCGAGTGCCTCCAAGCTCGATGTTTACCCAGCAGTAGTTTGAATCACCTTCTTTTATGTTTTGGCTCTTGATGGTCAGGTTATCAGCCATTCAATCACCTCAAAAATATCGTTGCAAGCCTCACAAGATGACATATCCCCTGAGCAGTGGGTATTAAAAGCGGATTTTCAACACTTCAGTACTCCATCACTCCAATACTCCCTGGCCCAGACCTGGATTACTGACTTGGTAGCTCATAATAAGCCGAAGCGCCAGGGCAGGCCAATTGGGGCGAAGCCCCTCAGTTCCTCATACCTTCTGAAATAGCTGCACCTTTGGGGTAACCTGCCTAAAAAGATAGGCTGTTCTCCCGGGCATCTTCTGTGTCTGCTCGGTTGCAAGAAAGCCGCCGGGGGCAAGTGACTTGTGGAACATCTTGATGACGTCAATTCGTTCGGACTCTTGCAGGTGGAGCAGCACGTTTTTGCACACGATCAGGCCAGAATTATCCCAGATCGATTCCAATGTGCGTAAATCATGTTTTTGAAAAGAGACGCATTGGATAATCTCGTCCGCAATCTTGAAGTGGCCGGGCTTGTTGTTCGGCGAGAAGTACTTTGCAAAAATCTCCCCGGGTATCCTCTTGACTGATTCTTCCGGGTAAATCCCCTCTGCTATGATCTTTCCAAACTCATGGCTTTCTTCATCAAGATCCGTTGCGTATATCTTGAGCCTTTTAAACTCATAATACCCCAGATTCTCCTTAAAGATAATGGCCAGAGAGTGAGGTTCCGGACCCATGGCGCATCCTGCGTCCCAGACGTTCATATACTTGTGCTTTCGAAGCTCCGGGATAACATGCTCCTTAATCGCATTGAGGGTTGCAAGATCTCTGAAAAAATAAGTGAAGGCCATCAGTCAAGTGCCTAAAAAAGGTAGGGGCGAGTTCACCTCGCCCGAAGAAACCTCTGGCGGGCGACGTAAAGTCGCCCCTACGATTGTTCTGGTTGAACAATAGAATTCCAATACATAGAATCGAGATACTCGATAGCTGGCTTTTAAAGGATTCCCTCCCCCCTCGCGCTATCCTTTGCCTCGGAGAGGGGAGGGAAACGATCGTTTTCAAGCGGCAAAGCCGCGTTGTATAAAATCGCTTCGCGATTTTATGAGGCGATTCTATAATTAGAAGTCCTTGAAGTCGGCATCGTCCGTCTTTTCATCGTCCATGGGAATGACCGCTTCAGGGGTGGCCGCCTTTGCGCTGGTTGCATCGCTCGCCTTTTTCCGGGTCTGAGCAACCTTCTTAAGGTTAGGCGCCTGCTGCTGCTTCCTAGCGGCCGTGTTTACTTGCCTTGGAGCGGCCGTGGTCACTTGCTTCGGCGCGGCCATGGCTACTCGTTTATGTCCAACATCTTGCTCGTTTAACTTGAAGGCAGCGAGCATACTCGCCAGTTCTTGAGCCTGTGCAGTCATCTCCTCAGAGGCTGAGGAGCTCTCCTCGGCATTGGCCGCATTCTGCTGGGTTACCTTGTCCATCTCGGCCATGCCCTGATTCACCTGCTCGATCCCTTTGGCCTGCTCATTGGAGGCCGCAGCGATCTCACCGACCAGCTCGCCTACCTTGGCAGCAGACTTGGCCACCTCGTCGAAGGCCTCGTTGGTCTTGGTCACCAGCTCTGATCCGGCATTCACCCTCTTGACCGTGCCTTCGATCAGGTCCGCCGTGTTCTTGGCTGCTTCGGCCGCACGCATAGCCAGATTTCTGACTTCATCGGCCACCACGGCAAACCCGGCCCCGGCCTCACCGGCCCGGGCTGCCTCAACGGCCGCATTCAGGGCCAGAAGATTCGTCTGGAAGGCGATCTCATCAATGGTCTTGATGATTTTTTGGGTTTCTTCGCTCGCCTGCGAGATATCTTCCATGGACTTGATGACATCACCCATGGATCCTTCGGCCCGCTCAACTATCTGGTTGGCCTCCTGCATGAGGTTATTTGCCTGATTGGCATTGTCGGCGTTCTGCTTGGTCATGGAGGACATCTCCTCCAGGGACGATGTGGTCTCCTCCAAAGATGCGGCCTGCTCGGCAGAGCCTTCTGCCAGAGCCTGGCTTGAGGAAACCACCTGTGCAGAGGCAGAACCCACCTGGTCGGCCGCCGAAGTAGCTTGGCCGAGTGCCTCGCCCAGGTTCTTTATGGCGGTGTTGATGTTTTCCTTAAACTCCATCAACCGGCCTTTGTAGTCTCCGACAACCTGTTTGGTAAGATCCCGATCGGCCACTTTTCCAAGCACATCCATGGCCTCGTTGATTGGGACAACGATGCCCTCCAGCGTGTCGTTCACACCCTGGACGATCTTCGCATAATCGCCGCCGAATTTTTCCGCATCGCCTCGGGTGTCGAGCTTGCCTTCGACCGCAGCTTGGGCCAGCATACCAGCCTCAGCCACCAGGCCGCTTATGGCATCAATACACTGGTTCAGGTTGTTCTTGATCTCGTTAAAATTACCCTTGTACTCGTCGGTGATCTTCTCAGGGATGTCGCCCTTTGAGATCCTGTCAATGTACTCTGCTGCTACATTCAAAGGAGCTACGATGCCATCTACCACCTCATTGGTGCCCTTTAGGATCTTACGCCAAACGCCTTCCACCTTCTCAACATCCGCTCTATCGTCCAGTTGGCCTTCTTGTGCTGCCTTAACAAGTATCCCGATTTGATCAACGAACACATTTATAATCTCGATAAGCTGGTTGAGGTTGTTCTTGATCTTGTTGAAATCACCCTTGTACTCATCGGTGATCTTCTCCGCTCTCTGGCCTTTAGAAATCTTGTCAATATACTCTGCTGCCACATTCAGCGGTCCGATCACAGCATCTAAGGTGTCGTTCACACCCTGGACGATCTTGGCATAGTCGCCACTGAATTTTTCCACATCGCCCCGGGTATCGAGCTTACCTTCCACTGCCGCCTCGACCAGCATACCAGCTTCGGCTGTCAGGCCGTTTATGGCATCAATACACTGGTTCAGGTTGTTCTTGATCTCGTTGAAGTCACCCTTGTACTCGTCGGTGATCTTCTCAGGAATGTCGCCCTTTGAGATCCTGTCAATGTACTCGGCTGCTACATTCAAAGGAGCTACGATGCCATCTACCACCTCATTGGTGCCCTTTAGGATCTTACGCCAAACGCCTTCCAGCTTCTCAACATCCGCTCTAGCGTCCAGTTGGCCTTCTTGTGCTGCCTTAACAAGTATCCCGATTTGATCAACGAACTCATTTATAATGGCGATAAGCTGGTTGATGTTGTTCTTGATTTCGTTGAAGTCGCCCTTGTACTCCTCGGTAATCTTCTCCGCTCTCTGGCCTTTAGAAATTTTGTCAATACACTCGGCAGCCACATTCAACGGTCCAATCACAGCATCCAGCATCTCATTGACACCCTCCAGCAGATCCCTGTCAGCGCCGCTTGCGCCCCTGAGATCTGCCCGCGCGTCAAGTTCGCCGGCTTTTATGGCTCTGAGCAGAGTTTCAAACTCCTCGAGCACGCCTGCACTCATCGATGCTCCGGCCGAACTTGCCCTTTTTTTCGTCTTGACTGCCCTTTCGTTTTCTTTCTCCGACCGTTTCCTTTTGGAAGGGCTCGAACGTTCGGAGATACTCTTTTTTTCCTTTTTTGCCATTGTCTGAGCCTCCTTTGTCTCTTTGTTTCTTCTTCATTACTTTGATTCGCGTTTGGTCTCTTTATACGACCGCCTCTTCTGGCGTGGACTCTGCCGGTGGCTGTTCCGGTGTGACCTCTGCCGGCAGCGGAGACTCTCCGGTTTTAACCGCAGTCACCGCCTCAAACTCTTGCTGGGACAACACCTTGTCAATGTCGAGCAGGATCTTGACGCCGCCTTCCATCTTGGCCATCCCGAGGATGAAATCTGTATTTAGCGCAGCTCCAAACGTTGGTGTCTCCTCGACATCTCCCGCCTTGATGTTCAGGACCTCAGACACTGCATCGACCACGATCCCCATTTGGGTATTAACCTGGCTAACGCCAGCATCGCCTGCGATTTCCACGACGATAATGCAGGTACGTTCGGTATAGGCCATTTCCTCCATCCCGAACTTCAGCCTCAGGTCCACCACCGGTATCACCTTGCCGCGGAGATTGATCACCCCTTTGACAAACGGGGGGGTTTGTGGAACAGAAGTAATTGACATCATACCGATGATCTCCTTGACCTTCAGGATACTGATGCCATACTCTTCTTCGGCCAAGGCAAAAGTGAGGTATTTTGACTCCTTGTCTGACGCAGCCTTTACGGCCTGATCCATTGTTTCAAGTTCTGTCATCTGTTTTCACCTCCTTGTCTCTTTGTCATTTGTCACTGGTCATTGGACATTTGTCACTGGTCAATAAAAGTGAGCTAAAGTGAGCTAAAGCCCGCCCTGGCGCTACCTGCTTAGATTCATTTACTAAGCCCATAATCCCGGTCTGGGCCAGGGTGAACTAAAGTGCCTAAAGTTGAAAATCCGAAATCGCTTCGCTCCGCATAGCGCATGGCGCATAGCAAAACACCCTGTGCGCTTTGCGCCTTCAATCGCAATCCCTGACCGAGACCTGGATTTTCTCGTAGGGGCGCCTTTACGCCGCCTGTCATTCGGGCGGGATAAACCCGCCCCTACGATCTGTCGCGCCACAGCGGACAGGGCGGGCCCAAGGCCGGAACGCACCAGGGCAGGCCAAAATCCCCAATGGGAACTGCCCTCAACTATGCATCACCCCCTTACTTGCCTATTTCAGTCGGCACAATGGCCGAGTCTTAAGGTTTGAGTTTGAAGTTGACATTAACCTTAAAGTAAGTTTAGATAGAATATGGCAACAATAAGAGCGCGCAGAAAAGAACTCGGTAGAGTCTTTCTTGATATCGGAAAATACCTATTCACAACTATCGCCATTGGTTCTCTAATATCTGATGTTAATCTTGTGACAGTTATCATTGCGTTTTTGGCATCTGCCTTCGTACTGAACTCAGCTTCGCTATGCTCCGCAATTGGAATATTGGAGTAATGGAATAGTGGAGTGATGGGTTAAGAGGAATGAAAACAATTAAAAAATGATTCTCTTGCGCTTTTTGTTCCCAACATTCCACTATTCCATTATTCCACCATTCCATGTTGATTGCAGAGCCAAAGTGCCACTGCAACATCAATAATTACAGCCAGTAGTAGAAAGTCCGAGATACTGTAATATGGAAATTGTTGCCTTAATTGCTATCGGAGTTGCCCTAATAGGTTTGGGTTTTCTCGTTTATTTCAAATACCTTGAGAAGCACGAGCGCAAAACAAGCTAAACTTCACATCTAATTCTGCCGTTGATGCTTCCCTCCTTTTCTCTTTGTCATTTGTTAATGAAAGTCGGCACGGTGGCCGACCCTACTACGTAGGGCGGGCCACCGTGCCCGCCAGACTTTTCTAGCGGCGTAGCCCTCCGGCCTCCGGCTCGTAGAGGCACGAGCCTACGCCTCGGAGAGGGCGTAGGCCTTACGGGCCGGAGGCCGCGTTATATAAAATCGCGAAGCGATTTTATGACTTGTGTACGGCTACTGTCTCCTCGATCATGTTCAGAAGAGTCCCGGGACCAAAAGGCTTGTCTATATACCCACAACGGCCCAAATTCGTTACCTCTTCTCGAATATGATTATCCCCGTATGCTGTCATGAGGATGGCTATAAGCGCGGAGCTCATTTTCTTGGCGGATCGAATAAGCTCCAGCCCGTTCATACCTGGCATTTTCAGGTCGGTCACCATGATCTCCACCGGTTCAACCCCACTGATCGACGATTCAAGGATCTTAAGGGCCTCAGGGGCGTCTGCTGCTGCAAGTACCTGGTAGCCGAAACTGGTCAAGCCCGCCTTGAGGGCGTTCCGAGTGCCCGGGTCATCGTCTACAATCAGAATTCTCACCTCTCACCTCTCACGATTAGGAATCCGGCGCCTATTAATGCAATTCGTGTTTTTTCTGGCAGAAAATTCTTTCCATGTTCAACAAAAAGTGAGCTAAAGTGCCTAAAGTGTCTAAAGCCCGCCCTGGCGCTACGTGCTCAGATCAGCCCGCTAAGTGTGTAGGATGCTACCTGCCCGGATCAGGCTATTATGATTATAAACCAGGCCCGCCCTGGCGCTATCTGCTTAAGTCAATTTACTAAGCCTATAATCCCGGTCTGGGCCAGGGTCTGAGCCAGGGTGAGCTAAAGCCCGCCCTGGTGCTACCTGGTCGGATCGGCCTGCCTTGCTTTTAGCATGCTGTATGTCTCGGTCAGGCTACTATGATTACAAGCCAGGTCTGGGCCAGGGTTAATGTGCACGCCCCCGCCTGCCAACGCCTGGCTTGCCGGGTAGCTACAATGCCGCACCCGCCTGCCATGGCCATATACGGCATGCAGTGTACATGCTAGCATCTCAGGCAATGGCGGGCAGGCACCTGGCGACCTGCCCGCCATTGCCACGTATGCCGGCATTGAAGCCGCCCGCTGTGCCTGGCGATGGCAGGCGGGTGGCGGGCAGGTTCAGCGTGGTCAGTCTTAAAAACAGGTTGCGCTGAAAGCGCATTCCTTGTTTCGTTCCGGCTTGTTCGGGTTAGAATTTTTACTCCGCATTCCGCATAGCGCCTAACGGCTTGAGAACATCACCGCACTCCGCATTCGATTGATTCCGCAATCCGCAATCCACATTCCGCATTCCGGTAGCTTCCTCTTGGCTTTCATGTGCAGCCATGTTTATTCATCAATCGTGCCAGGCCAAGGGCATGTACTTGTGAAATCTAAATTGTGCGGGAATAAAAGGGGGTTACGAACAGTGCGGTTGATGGGAATGACAAGTGAAGAAAGAGGAAAGATTCAGGCTAAATGCCAAAATGGCGGATCATCCGGGGTGGTTTTGGCTTTTCATAATTCCTTTCAGCAGGTTAATCCTTGTGCGCCAATATGACGTATGGTGCGTCAATATGGCGTGATTCCGGGTCACACAGACTTTTCGAACGACTTTAACTTTCTCTGGAGGGTCCTCAATCCGATTCCCAGGATCTTTGCGGTCTGGGTGCGGTTTCCGCCCGTCAAGTCCAATACGCGCTTTATGTGTTCCTCTTCAACTTTGGCAAGAGTCAGCAATTTGTCGTTTTCTGTGAGGGCAGGACCGGAAAAGGTTGGCAGGTCACGGGCAGAAGACAGGGTGAGGACCCTTCCCTTTTCCCAGAGTACGGCAGAGGCAATGATGTTTTCCAGCTCTCGAACATTGCCGGGAAAGGGGTAGTTCAATAAAAAGTTAGCGAAATCCGGAGATAGCGAATCGATCTCTTTTTGGTTTCTTCTGGCATGTATCTTCAGGAAATGGCGGGCTAAAGGCAGGATATCCTTTTTCCTCTCCCTGAGCGGAGGTATATGGATATGGCACGTATTCAGACGGTAGAACACGTCGCCTCGAAAGCGCTCCTTTCTCACCTCTTCATCAATATCACGGTTGGTGGCTGTGATAATTCGTACATCAATATTTCTGGCCTCCGTGCTCCCCAGACGATAGAGCACCCTTTCCTGTATGACCCGCAGGAGTTTCCCTTGAAGCGCCGGTTCCAGCTCCGTTATTTCGTCCAGAAAAAGGGTGCCTCCCTTAGCCGACTCAAAGAATCCCTTCTTATCGGTTAACGCACCCGTATAGGCGCCTTTGGTATGGCCAAACAAATCATCCTCTAAAAGGGTCTTGCTAAAAGCACCCACATTGACTGCCACGAAAGGGCCTTTTGGTCGATCACTCAGGCTGTGCACGATTCCGGCCAGCATCTCCTTGCCGGTCCCGGACTCCCCGGTAATGAGAACATTGTAATGGGTGGGGGCAACCGCCTCGGCTTGATGAAATACAAGAGCCATTGCTTCATCCCTGGCCACCATACCTTCAAAGGCCGCCGGGTTTTTCAGGTCTGAAAATGTTTGACTCTTCTGAAAAAGGGCCAACTCATGTCGGAGATCATATCTTTCAAGGGCACGATGGATGACAATGACGAGCTTTTCGCTATTTACGGGTTTGACCATGTAATCGTAGGCTCCAAATTTCATGGCCTTGACCGCTGAAGAAACATCCTCAATGGCTGTCACGATCACACATTCGATAGCTGGAAATTCCTCTTTTAGCTCCTGGAGAATCTCCATGCCGCTCACGTGGGGCATGATGAGATCCAGCAAGACCAGATGAAAATGGTGTTTCCTGACCAAATCCATAACCCGCCTGCTGTCAGAAACAAGGGTTGGCTCGGGCATGCCTGAACTGATCAGGGTGGCCTTGATGCTCAAGAGAAGACCCCGGTCATCGTCGACAATTAGAATGGGGGTCTTAATGTCTGGTATGGATTCCATGTTTTAATAGATTTAGGAATTCAGGAATTCAGGAATTCAGGAATTGAGGGATTTGATACTACAACACACCGATTCCACAATCCCTCACAAATCACTGGAATCGTAATTCCGCAAATACTTTCTAAAACCCTTGATTTGCTTTCGACATTCAGAAGATAGCTCATATGCCTTGTCAAACTGACTTTGTTTGATATAATTACAGTCTAAAGCCCGATATAACTGGGATTGCACTTCACCGCATGATCTCTGGGAGTACCCCAAGAACCGGATGAACTCACGAGTTGAACCATCATCAAATCCCTTAGCTATATTATCCATAACCGATCCGGAAGCCCTCCATATTTGGTCCTTTAGGGTGAAATCCTTTCGGAACTCTCCTTGATTGATTAGATCAAAAATGGCCTGGCATAGCTCCCTTGCCTTGTTCCAGCATGGCAATTCCTCAATTCCTCAATTCCTCAATTTTCAAAATACTATCCACCGCCTTCAGGAAATCCTGTAATTTTACAGGCTTGGAATATATATTGGCAAAACCCAATTTAGTAACCTCTTTCAGCTTCGGATGGTCCGGAAACCCGGTGGTTATGATTACCTTTGTGCCTGATAGTTCAGGCTCTTTTTTTATGGTACGGCAGACCTCAAGGCCGTCCATCTCTGGCATGAATATGTCAAGGATAAGGAGGTCGGGACGATAGGTTCCCAGTTTGATGCAAGCCTCCACCCCGTTAGACGCCTCATCCAGCAGGTAAGGCCGGTCCGTGGTAAGGACTTCAGTCATGATATCCCGAATCCTCTTGTCATCGTCCACGACCAGGATTCTAGGTCGTTTCTCTTTCAACATGGTGGGGAAAGAGACGGTGAAGGTTGTTCCCTTTCCCTGTTTGCTCCGGAAAGTAATCTCGCCATCATGAGCCTTGACCAGATTGTGAGTTATGGAAAGACCCAGGCCGGTGCCGCCATCGGCCTGTTTATCCGTAACAAATGGGTCAAAAAGCTTATCGTGGATGGATGGATCAATACCCCGGCCATTGTCGGATATTGATATAAATACCCATCCATCCTTTTTTTGAAGTCCGGTCACAACCTTCACCTCGCCCTGGTCGTGGTCTATTGCCTGGACGGCATTTATGGTTAGATTTAAAACTATTTGTTCAATACTCTGGAGATTGCCTTCCATAAGAGGCAGATTATCTCCGAGCTCAAGTCTCACCTTAATCCCTGATTTCTTGAGGGAGGTTTGGGCCAGTCGTATGGCATTTTCGACTGCTGTATTTATCTGCATCCGGCTCTTCTCGGTAACACTCGGCTGTCTGGCAAAATCCGTCAAATCGGTCACAATCTTGGCCACCCGCCTGGCAGCCATATCCATATCTGAAAAGAGCTGGTTCAGATGTGCTTTCAGAAAATCAT
This sequence comes from Desulfobacterales bacterium, assembly GCA_030616475.1. Taxonomy (GTDB): domain Bacteria; phylum Desulfobacterota; class Desulfobacteria; order Desulfobacterales. The sequence continues at coordinate 3,413 of JAUWXF010000035.1, read as the reverse complement.
AGGCCAGACCGCCATATTTTCTATCAGGCTCTTTACCTGCATGTTGTTTCAGGATTGGCTGAAAGTCGTGCCAGATCTTCTTCAAAATGGGCACGTTGAACATTATCAGGTTGATGGGGTTATTGATCTCATGGGCCACGCCGGCCACCAGGGTGCCCAGAGCCGTCATCTTCTGCGCTTGTTGGAGCTGTTCCCGAGTCGTGCGGAGCGCCTCCTCCGCCCGCTTACGTTCAACGGTTTCCTTTTCTAATTCCTTGACCCTTTGTTCGAATTCGTCATAGGTGGGCTTTTTCTGCATTGGTATTTTGCCCTTTGAAAGTCATGATTTCTGAATGCTGGACTCGGCCTCCCGCTCCTTTACCCTCTTCTTACTGTATAGTTTCTTTACTTCATTGCAGCAATGTCTCGAATATCAGCTATATTCAATGAAAAATATTTAAGAATTTAGGTGGCTTTTTCATTTTTCTCTTAATGTTTGACGTAGAACCTGTATCATTAAGCTATGTTTCGGGCAAGGATTTTTAGGTGGATAGTCTTTTCAATAACCTTTCGTGAATGTTGTCAAACCCGCCGTTGGACATGATAAGGATCACATCATCAGGCTTGGCGACCGCAACGAGGTAGTCGATAATGGCCTCGGTATCGGGAAAGTACCGGGCCTCTTTTTCCCGGTCTTTGAGATCCAGGGTCAACTCCTCTGACGAAAACCGCTCATCAGCCGGTATTTTCTCCAGCATTGGCGGCTTTCGAATGCAGACCAGGCTCGCATCATCAAAGGACTCAGGATATACTTTTTGAAAGACCTTGCGCCTGCTCGAATTGGTTCGTGGTTCAAAGACGGCAATAATCCTGCTGTTTGTGTAAAAAGCGCGCATTGCGGCAAGTGTTTCCCTTACTTCAGTGGGATGATGAGCAAAATCATCTATGACTGTGATGCCCCGCTTGATTCCTCGCACCTCCTGGCGACGTTTGATGCCCTCGAAGGTCTCAAATGCCCGTGATATAAGATCTTTGGGTATCCGTAGATCATCAGCTACTGCAATAACAGATAGCGCATTCAGGGCATTATGGCGACCCATGAGAGGTGTCTTAAGAGTGCCAAAGGGCTCACCACGTACTGTGACTTCAAGATGAGTCCAGGGCGGATCAAAGTGCACATTTTCAAGTCGCCAGGCTGATCTTTCCCCAAAGCCGTACGTTGCGATCCAGCAAGGGGCCTGGGCTGCGAGCTCTCGTACGGTGGGGACGCCATCGCAGGCAATTAGAAGGGCCTCTTCAGGCATGGCCATGACAAAATCGACAAAGGCCTGTTTGACATGGTCTAAATCGCGGTAGATATCGGCATGGTCAAATTCCACGCTGGTCAGGATCGCGCGTGAGGGCGTGTAGTGAAGAAATTTGGGTCCCTTGTCAAAGAAGGCCGTGTCATATTCGTCTCCTTCCACGATAAAGTAAGGCCCGGTACCGATGTTATAGTTGCGATCAAAATTTTTCAGAATGCCTCCCACCATAAAGCCAGGGTCAAGTCCTGCCAGGGCTAGAACCCATGCGAGGAGCGCTGAAATGGTGGTCTTGCCATGGGTGCCCACGACCGTCAGGGCCGCCTTTCCATGAATAAAGAACCGATTCAAGGCCTGGGGAAGGGAGCAAAAGGGGAGGCCCATTTCAAACATGCGGACCACCTCTAAATTATCCTTTGACACAGCGTTACCGACCACCACAAGATCCGGCCCATGAGAAAGGTTCTCCGGCCGAAATCCCTCAGCGATGTGGATGCCGCGTTCAGAAAGGAATGTGCTCATGGGAGGATAGACATGATGATCTGAGCCGGTCACCTCAAATCCGGCTTCTTTGAGCATGCCGGCCAGGGCCCCCATCCCTGTGCCGCAAATGGCGATGAGATGAACGCTCTTGACCTTTTCGGGAATTCGATTGTTTCTCAGCACCTTAGTAATGGAATTCATGTTTTTTTCGGGCACAATAATAAAAGAGAATCACGCCTCTTCTCAAGGCGCACGCCGCAAAGCACGAAAGATCGAAAGCACGAAATAATATATTGACACGGTAACGTCAAAGCAAGGCTTAACATATTGTTCTACAATGAGAATTGTGTCATTTGTAAAATCCCCCCTATCCCCCCTGGCCCAGACCCTGGCCCAGACCGGGTTTTTCTCTCCGTGGCATTGTCCAGCTTCCTTGGCCCAGACCGGGTTTTTCTCTGCGGGGCATTCTCCGGCTTCTGTCGCGCCAGGGCGGGCTGTCGCGCCAGGGCGGGCCCTTTTTCAAAGGGGGGTCAGGGGGGATTTTAATCCGCCTGATACGGATTGCTGAGATCATCAATGTGCTAACCGCACAGGTCGAAATTTTTTCTTAACTTCTATATCTTATGGATGATCAACAGTTTCGTCAACTCCTGAATTACTTTGCCCTCTCCTGGGATGGTTACTGCAAGGTCAGAAGGGGGGTCAAAAAGCGCATTTGCCGCCATATGCACGAGTTGGGTTGCCGAACTATGCGGGAGTATTTTTTGGCGCTGGATCAAAACAAACATGCGATGCAACATTGTGAACGTCTAATGACAGTTTCCATCAGTCGTTTTTTTCGTGACCTGGGTCTCTGGCAGACCCTTGGAAATGAGGTATTGCCCACGATCATCAAAGAGAATAGGAGGAGAGTGAAAGTCTGGTCAGCGGGTTGCGCCTGTGGAGAAGAGGTGTACAGTTTGAAGATCTTGTGGCATACTTTAAGCGGGCGTTTTCAGGGCCTGCCCGAACTTGAAATATGGGCTACTGACATGAATCCTGTGTATCTCAATAAAGCCCGGACCGGCATCTATCCCCGAAGTAGCCTGAAAGAGGTACCCGAGGCATTTCGAGCTCTCTATTTTAAGCCCGGGGCGAAAGAACAGACTTACGCGGTCGCTGAACGCTTGAAGAAGGGAATCGAGTGGCGGGGTCACAATCTGTTGTTCGATCCTCCCGGGACCAACTTTCAACTGGTCTTTTTGAGAAACAGTCTCTTGACTTACTATACGGATGAACTTAAAATACATGCTTTTCACAAGGTGTTCGACACTTTGGCCCGGAGTGGATTTTTGATCATTGGAGCCCACGAGAAAATGCCGCAGGGGGTCAGAGGGCTTTTGCCCTTTGGTCACCATCCATGCATCTTTCAAAAAGACGAGTATTTGGGGTCAAATCTTTAATCTTGACAAATCGCCGAAGGGTATGAACTCTAGTGCCCCGTCTCATAAATTCAGTATTCTATATTGGCAAGATGAAACATCGCCTGGTGTCCCCATTTTATTGAAAAATTATGGAACTCGATAGACCAAGAGTTCCCTGGCAGACCAGATATGATCAGTAATTTGAGCCGCAAGAGCGGGCGTTCTTTGGCGCCATTGTCTATGGCTG
>JAUWXF010000250.1 GCA_030616475.1 Desulfobacterales bacterium | reverse complement strand
GAGTTCAATAGCCAGGTGTCAGTGTTCAGCCTGCCCTGGCGCTTCGGTGTCTCCGATGGACTACCAAAGCACCAATCCAGGTCTGGGCCAGGGGTTTCAGCTCTTTAAGTTTCTCAATCCTGACACCCTGGCCCAGACCGGGATTTATTAGCTTATAGCCCATAGTAAGCATGTCGCGCCAGGGCGGGCCTGAAACCTGAAACCTGACACCTTTTCCCCAAAACTAAATACGCAGCAGACGGACACGGATTTTCTCATTGCCAACAGCCGTGATTTACACTCTACTACAGCGAAATTTTTGACTCAGTTGAGGCATACAACAAATGACTAATGACTAATCTATAGCTTTGGTCTTTTGGTATGGAAATCAGTTGCCTGTTCAAAATTGTATGCCACCCTGATGAGCTTTTCCTCATCAAAATGTTTGCTCAAGATCTGTAGCCCAATCGGGAGCCCATCCTTGCTGAACCCGCACGGGACCGAAATTCCGGCTATTCCAGCCAAGTTGGCCGGCAGGGTAAAGATGTCTGACAGATACATGGAAAGGGGATCATCCAGTTTCTCTCCAAGCCTAAAGGCAGGTGTGGGAGCCACAGGCGCAAGCAATACATCGCAGGTTTCAAAGGCTTGATCGAAGTCCTGCATAATCAGGGTTCGGACCTGGGAGGCCTTTCCGTAGTAAGCATCATAGTATCCTGCCGACAGGGCATAAGTGCCGATGATGATCCGTCGCTGTACTTCAGATCCGAATCCTTTTGACCGGGTATCTCTATACATTTGGATCAACTCTTCGGCTTCCTTGTCTCGAAAACCGTATCTCACACCATCGTATCGGGCAAGGTTTGAGCTTGCCTCGGCAGGTGCGATCAGATAATAGACAGCCACGGCATATTCTGTATGGGGAAGCGAGACAGACTTGCAGGTTGCCCCAAGGCCCTCAATCACCTTAATCGCAGCATTCACCGCTTGGGCCACATTTTCATCCAGGCCTCCAGCAAAATACTCCGTGGGTATGCCAACCACAAGCCCCTTGAGGCCTGCTTGCAATGCACTGGTATAGTCCGGGACCTCCCGTGGCACTGATGTTGAGTCATTCGGATCATAGCCGCAGATTTCATTCATGAGGATCGCACAATCGGTCACGTCTTTGGCGATGGGGCCTATCTGGTCAAGGGAGGAGGCAAATGCGACAAGGCCAAAACGCGATACCCGTCCATACGTTGGTTTTAGGCCCACCACGCCACAATGAGAAGCCGGCTGTCGTATGGACCCTCCAGTATCGGTGCCAATCGCCCCTATGCATTCATCAGCAGCTACGGCTGCTGCCGAGCCCCCACTGGAGCCTCCGGGAATCCGTGCCAAATCCCACGGGTTCCGGGTTACCATCAAGGCTGAGTGTTCAGTGGAGGAACCCATAGCGAATTCATCCATATTGGTTTTCCCGACAACGACAGCATGGGCCTTCTTGAGTTTGTTTACAACCGTGCTGCTATAAGGTGGGATGAAGTTTTCCAATATCTTAGAGCCACAGGTCGTTCTGATCCCCTCTGTGCAGAGAATATCTTTAATAGCCAGCGGAACCCCTGTGAGCGGCCCACCTTTGCCCTGCCTGATCATCTCGTCTGCCACTGCCGCTTCAGCCATGGCCCGGTCCTTCACCAACATGAGGTAGGCCCCGGTCTTATCTTCAACCTCTCCTATGCGCTCAAAAACCGCAGAGGTCAGCTCTACGGAAGTAATCTCTCTCCTCGTCAGGAGTTTATGAGCTTCGTGTATGGTTAATCGACACAGATCCAAAACTTGGCTCCGCTTCGCTACGCAATTGGAATACTGGAATAATGGAATAGTGGAATGATGGGTCTAGAGGAAAAAAGATCAAAAAATGGTTTCTTCCGCTTTTAGACCCAATATTCCATTATGAGCGCTATGGTTGCGTCTTACGGCTTGAAAACATTACACTTCGTGTCCATCATCCCATTATTCCATTATTCCATTATTCCAGTTCAACACCTATCCTATCACCTTTGGAACTACAAAGCTTCCATCCTCAGATCGGGGGGCATTCGCCAAAGCGCGTCCCACGGGAACGGAGGCCTTGACCTCATCCTCACGAAACGCGTTGTTCATGAAAATGGCATGAGAGGTAGGAGGTACACCGTCGGTGTCAACCCGATCGAGGGTGTCCATATAGGTCAGGATGTCTCCTAATTGCTTGGTGTAGAGCTCTATGGCCTCCTCATCAAGATTCAGTCGGGCCAATTTTGCTACATGGACGACCTCGTCCTTTGAAATTTTCACCAGAACACCTCCAGGTGAGCTAAAGTGCCTGTAACCGTCCACGCTCCTGTGTCATGGTCCACGCTCCCATATCATTTCGACCGAAGGGAGAAATCTTTACCATCCAGAACTCAGGTCTTTCCAGTTTGGGTTCATCCGGTTCACCAATTGATTCTTCTTCTCTCTTCGCCATTTCTTTATTTCCTTTTCTCTGGTAATAGCAGCAGTTACGTCTTGCGTTTCTTCAAAATAAACCAGCTTGTTCACGTTGTATTTTTCGGTAAATCCTTTGACGAGCTTGTTCTTGTGCTCATAAAGCCGCCGCTCCAGGTTATTGGTTACCCCCAGATACATCACTTTATTGGTCCAGTTCGTGAGCAGATAGACATAATATCTTCCAGTCATGGGCATTTAAGATTTCTCCCTTCGGTCGAAATGACAATATGGGCGTGAACGCTTACAAATGCCTAAAGTGAGCTAAAGTTAAAAAGCGCTATCTGCCAAGTGTTTCTTCAAGTCATCAACTTTAGGCACTTTAGTTCACTTTAGTTCACTTTAGACACTTTCTTTATTCCCTTACAATCATTGTTTCAAGTTTATCCCGCTTAAGCCTTGCAGCTACCCGGCCGGCCTCGCTGGAATCCGCAAAATGGCCTACCCGCACCCTATGATAGGTCCCCTTTCCAGGCACATCTACCGTTACCTCATATGCCTCATACCCTTTACGTTTAAGACGGGCTACCACCTGCCTGGCCTTCGTGGCATTCTTTAACGATGCGACCTGGATGGTCAAAAGCCCCTGCCTTCCCATCTTCTTTGGCTTAGAGGCTTCCGGGGATCTTGCGTCGGGCTTTGCTGTCTGCTCGCCAGCTTTTGCAAACTTAAACCGGGCCTCTTCCTTCTTATCTGTAAGGATTTTGTAAAAATCAAGGTCCGGGTTCCCGGAAAGGTTATCTGTCTCAATCTTGAAGCGTGCCTGATCTCTTTTCAAGGCCTCATGTTTCAGAGCCATAAGCTCTTTCTTGAGTTTTTGCACATCAAAACGGACCGGAGAAAGACCGCGCCCCACCATGATACCCAGGGTGAACATCCAAACCATCGCAAGAAATGCGAGCCCCAACCAAAGAAAGAGCTGTTTGCGCGAGAGCTGAAGGGCAAACCGGGATCCTTTGCCCGAAGCTTTCTTCTTAGACTGTGAAGCCTTTTGACTCATACCTAACCCGGCCAAACTGGAAAATCCGAATATCAAATGTCCAAATGTTCTAAACATTACAGATTCAGGAATTCAGGTATTTAGTTAGTATGCCAACGCGTCAATCCTTCAATTTCTCAATTTCTTTGTTTTGAATTTCGAATTTTTG
>JAUWXF010000286.1 GCA_030616475.1 Desulfobacterales bacterium | reverse complement strand
GTTAATGTGAACGCCTTCGGCGTTGTCAATCTGAAGTTTGCGACCTCCGCCTTTAACAGCACAAGTTTCTCAATCATCAATCATCAATCGACAATATTCAATGGCCTACGCCTCATTCCTCAAGATTTGCGCACCTTGCATTTGGAGCTTTTTACTGTGCCGTCCATTTGATGACTTTTTACGATTCTATCAAGCTTAGAAGAGAGTTCTTGAAAGGAGGTCAGCTAGAATAGAATAACCCTCACAGGGGTTCCTTTATCCAACCCTTCTGAGTTCATGTCGATCCTGATGAGCCCGTCTGCTTTCACCATAGTGTGGATCAGGCCGGATTTCCCCAGAATGGGCTCGGCACAGACCTGGTTTGCCCGATGCACAAGCTTTACACGCACGTAATCCTCCCTTCCCTGAACCGATGCCAGATTGCGGCTTAACACGGCAGAGACCTCATGTGCTGCGCCTAAATGGTCTTCTGAAAGTCCGCCTATGGCCTCAAGCATGGGGCGAACCATCACCTGGAAAACAACCATGGCCGATGCAACCTGCCCGGGAAGACCCCAGATGCCCTTTTGCTTGCTCCGGGCCAAAATGGTGGGCTTTCCAGGGCTGATTGAAACACCATGGACCAAGATCTCGGCGTCGGGGAGGACTTTGATCACGTCCATGGTGAAATCGCGGGAGCCTACCGAACTGCCGCCTGAAATCAAGACCATGTCAGCCTGGGCAACGGCATTTTTGCATAGACTATGTAAGTCATCAATGTTGTCCCTGACAATCCCGAGATAGAGAGGCACCCCGCCTGACAGCCCGATAAGACCTGTGAGGGTATGGGCATTGACGTCACGCAATTGAGAAAGCCCCGGGGTTTGTTCGATGGGTACAATTTCGTCGCCAGAGGAGATGATGGCTACAACGGGTTGCCTGTAAACCGGCACATGGGTCTCACCAAGGGCAGCCAAAACACCCATTTCCTGAGGACGTATGCGGCTTCCCTTTAAAAGGATCTGCTCACCCCTGCGGAAGTCGTCGCCGATTTCTATGACATGCTGTAACGGGGCAGCGCTCTTGAAGATCTCAAGGGTATGCTCATCAAGGGCCTGGGCATGTTCCACCATCACGACGCTATCTGCCCCATCGGGGAGCATACCACCCGTGGCGATGCGAACTGCTTCCCCGGTTTTCACCGAAACCATAGGCACCTCTCCCATCTCGACGGCCCCGACGATTGTAAGAAGGGCCGGCATACTCTCTGAAGCGCCAAATGTCGAACGGGCCTGGACCGCATAGCCATCCATGGTCGCACGCTTGAATTCCGGAAGATCGATCCTGGAGGCGATATCCCGGGATAGAATGCGGCCGGCACACTGATCTAAGGGCAGGACCTCGTCATTGACACACGGAAAGGTGCGAATCAGTTCGAGTAGGGTCCCCAGGGAGGTCACTTTGAAAAATTCCTTGTCAGTCACAACCCCGCTATTCTACCTCCATGATTGTAAACGACCATACGACCATGTCGCACCTGTCCGATGACTGTCATATTGGTTCTTCGGGCCAGGTCAATGGAGAATCGTGTCGCAGCCGAGCCGGATACAAGGATAGGCACCCCGAGTCGTATGGCCTTCAAGAGGATCTCTGAGGCAATGCGGCCGGTAGACACGATGAGTTTGTCCTCGGTGGGGATGTTATCCAAAAAGCATTCACCGCAAATCATGTCAATGGCATTGTGCCTGCCTATGTCTTCCCGGAAGATAAGGATCTTTTCCGGTGTGGCAAGCAAGGCGTTATGGCAGCCCCTGGTAGCCCTGTAAAGGGTTGAGCGTTCTTGGAGTTCAGCCGCTAACTGAAAAATCTGCTCTGGTGTCACGGTCAACTTTGCCGTAACAGTTTTCGAGGCAATGGTTTCTACATTACGCTCAAAATTTGTCCCCTTGCCGCACCCGGATGTGATAGATCGCTCCAAACGTTGGAGCTTGAAGGGATCATGAGATGTCTCAACGTGCACCTTAAGCCTTTCGGGCTCTTCCTCAACGCGTATATCCTTTAGTTGCTTCCGGTCTGTAATGAGCCCGTCAGATTTCAAGAATCCCAAGGCCAAGAATTTGGGGTGCTTTCCCGTACACAGCAGGGTGACCACCTCATGACCATTAAGATAGAGGGTCAAAGGCACCTCCTGAATGGCTGCTACCTGGATCTCTTGAAAGCGGCCTTCTACAAATTCGGCCACATCGTAAGTCAAAGCGTACTTCATCATTAGCCCCTGACGCGGACAAGCCCGAAAATCCGAAACTCGAAATACGAAATCCGAAACAAATCCGTACTGTTCTCAAGGCGTGAGCCGCAAATACGAATTTCCAAATGATCAAAATAATTAACTTTAGGCACCTTAGCTCACCTCAGCTTGTCTAGTCCGCGTACGGCGGATTTCGGTCATTTGAATTTTTGAAATTCGAAAATTGTTTCGGACCCGCCTGCCAGCGCCAGGCCCAGCATATAGCCTCAATGCCAGCACCCGCCTGCCAACGCCTGAGACAGCATTGAGCTTATGTGCCGACATTTCTGGCAATGGCGGGCAGGTACATGGCAATGGCGGGCAGGTTTCGAT
>JAUWXF010000072.1 GCA_030616475.1 Desulfobacterales bacterium | reverse complement strand
CACGCTGCTGGCAAATTATGTCAATCCGGAGAATGACATGTATGACCCAAATCTTATCAGGGAAGAAACCGGCCTCAGCAAGGAGATGCTGCTGGGTCTGGTCATGGCAAAATCCTTCCTGAACGCTAACAGGATCATGAATCCGGATGCCAGGGTCATCCCCATAATTTGGCTGGACAAAGAGAGTGCCGCCCTCCTGTTACGCATCCCATTTTGAGCATCACGCCAGGTGAGTCATTTCTCGAATCTCTGCGAAGCGCTTCGATCAGAGGTAAACGGCCATGTTCCAAAGAAAATGGGCGGGGAAACAACCCCGCCCATTTCTTGTTTAGGAAATAGTTCTATGCCGACTTAAGCCTGGTGTCTGAGCCTCATCCCCCTGAAGACAACCACGGCAGTGGCTCCCATGAGACCCAGCAGCACAATAACGAGCGATAGAGTCACCCACGGCCCCATCTGCTGGGCCATCCAGCTCATGCCCACAATCGGCATCAATCCCCAGCGCACCGTAGCCCGTAGGGTGTCATGGCTGGCGATAAACTCGGCCACTGGCGGCGAGCAGGTGCAGGATGTAATTCTGGGTAAAAGCTGGGGACATTGTTAAATTTGTTGACTCAAAGCCTTTATAGGCGCAGGGTACCACTGCACCCCGATGAGATAGGCTGCACATTTCATAGGGCAAGCGGGGTAAGATTTGATGCCCCGATGGAGTAGGCTAGCTGGCTTGGGGATGGGGACAAAATTCCACTTTTGGGTTGATAAAGATTTGGGCAAATAAGTTGACAAATCTTGTGATATCAATTACGCATCTACTGACTGTAATAGTATCCAATGGGTTTTGCCCGAATACGGAAGATACAAAGTTGGAGGAACAGTTAATGCATCTCAAGTCTGAAGTCATCCGCCTGTTGGAGCGGGAGAAGACGGTGAGTGAGGCTGCCATTGCCCGTCTGCGGGAAAGGTGTCATCTCCTGGAGCAGCAATACGGGTGGCCCACCAATGAGTTCCTGAGGAAATTCAACGCCGGGGAGATAGGAGACGAGCAGGAGTTTTTCCTCTGGTATGCCTTGGCGGAGGCAGTGAAGGACTGGCAGGCAACTCGCGACAGCGTGGAAGAATTGCTTGCGGGCTCGGAGGCAGTGAGTGCTTAACGTCCACGCGGGCGCGATAGAAGCAGCCATTCGTGGCTGCGTCGTGGTTGCTACTTACGGCCTGAATGCGGTGCAACTGAGTCCCAGCACAGGATATGTGGAAGGCGAAATTACGTTTGTGGATGGCTCAAGGCTGATCTTCTTTGATTTCGTGCGGCAGATGGCGGCTGCCTTGGATCGGGAAAAGTATCGTTATCACTTCATGGACGCTAGGAACCAACTCGTCTTTCGCTATGACAATGCCGCTCACCATCCTGCAGTGGCCACGTTTCCCCATCATAAACACATGCCGGTGGGCGTGACCGATAGTCCTGCACCGAGCTTTGCACAGGTACTTGCCGAAGTAGAAACACACGTCTTGGGGATTCCTTCCTGAACTTGGGGTAAATCTGGGGCCGACCTCAAAAAGATAACTTTCGATAGTTTTCATTCTCAAAAAAAGCCTGATTACGAGTTTGTCGGGGGGTATTGAGTAAGGTCAAAGCCCCTCGTGACGGGATTGACAACGTTGTCGAAAGAGGATAATGTATACATCATATCTTAGTTCTTTAGTTATGAAGTCTGTGTTTTTTCTGGCAGAATTTTTTTTTCAATACCCTGTCGATCCTAATAAACAAATTCAGGAATTCAGGAATTGAGGAATTAGAAGAGGCGGCACAATTTGATGCCTAAATTCCTCAATTCGCGATCCCTTAATTCCGGTTTATCTGGGTTAGATAGGAGACAGCAATGGCTAATCTTAAGAGAAAACAGATTTATCTTGATGAACAGAGTGATCGTGCACTGAAAAGACTAGCCCTCACGACCAAAATTTCTGAAGCCGAGCATATCCGCAGAGCGGTTAGGAAATATATTGCTAAACAAGAGGGCAAGAAGGCGGAAGAGGACCCGCTTCGGAAACTCATCGGACTGTGTGATAAGCCAGACGGCCCTACCGATGGCTCTATTCACCATCACGATTCGTGATCTTAAAGGGGCGGGGGCTCCGAATTGGTAAGCAAGGAGATCGGCATGGACGAGACAGATTCTCTGAGCGATGAGCAGTTGGCCGGCCAGCGCCTTGTGGTGGGTTTCAAGGGTAAGGTGTTGGACGATGACTTGCGATTTATGATCACGGAGATACACGTAGGAGGGCTTATCCTGTTCAAGCGCAATGTGTCTGATCCCTCCCGGGTGTCCGAGCTTTGCCAGGCGGCACAGGCCTGTGCCAAGGAAAGTGGTCAGCCGCCACTTATGATTGCCATTGATCAGGAAGGTGGTCCGGTGGCTCGGCTGGGACCCCCTTTTACGGTTTTTCAGGGAAACCGGGCCATAGGGGCAGCCAGGTCCGAGAAGGCCGCCAGGGAGTTTGGGACAATAACGGCACGGGAACTCAAAGGCGCGGGGATTACCGTGAATCTCGCGCCGGTATTAGACGTGGCTCCGCAGGGGCTCAATTCCGTTATGGCAGATCGGGTCTTTGGAGAGGAGCCGGAACTTGTGGCATACCTTGGCAAGGCAGTTATTGAAACCCTTCAAAACAACGGGATTGCGGCTACTGCCAAGCATTTCCCCGGCATAGGTCGCACAACAGCCGATTCTCATGTTGATCTTCCTTACCTTGACGCGGAGCGCTGGCTACTTGATTCGACTGACCTGGTCCCTTTCCGTGCCGCCATTGGAAGCGGTGTGGAGGCTGTGATGCTGTCGCACGTGGTCTATCGAGATCTTGACTCCGCATGGCCGGCAAGTCTTTCCACGGTCATTGCAAGGGATCTGCTGCGCAAGGACATGGGCTTCAAAGGAATCACCATGACCGATGACCTTGATATGGGGGCTATCGACAAGCACTTTGATGTTGAAACTACGGTCAGAAGAATCTCAGATGCTGAGATTGATATCGCATTGATATGCCATGACCGGTTGAAGATGGAGAAGGCCTATCGGGCCCTGTTAGAGGCCGTGCGAGAATCAGAGGATGAAAGGAGAAAGGGAACTGGGTCGGTTCGACGTATTTTGAATATGAAACGGAGATATGTAAGGGATAAAAGCCTGGAGTGAGTTAAGCGACGCTGGATAATTGAAAGGCCAGCCATTAACTTCTGCACATATTGTCATTTCGAACGAATGTGAGAAATCTTGTTCGGGGAGTACCTGCCCGCCATTGCCAGAGATACCGGCACATAAGCTGAATGCTGTCTCAGGCGTCGGCAGGCGGGTACAATTCCAAGCTAAAAGATTTCTCCCTTTGGTCGAAATGACAAGAAAAGCAACGGGTGCTGAACTATTACCATAAATGCAAGGAAGAGAAATACCGCGGCTATATACTTGGGCTCCACCGAAGTTCTAACTGTTATGTAGCTAAGGCCCACTAAAGGCATAAGTGCCAGACGCACTAAGGGCTTACACCAGGAGTGGGTATTAATGAGATCCGCCCAGAACGGACTGTGCCGGTAATACATCCTGACAAACCATCTGCCGGGCATGTTTGTGAGCAGGCGCCGATCTCTGAAATCTCTCAAGAGCTTTACGTGGGCTTCTACAGATGAGCCGAAGGCTGCGGTGGCAATAAAACATCCACCACCATCGCCGCTCGTCCCACTATGGGGAAGATTGGATTCCGTTGGCTCATAGCACACTTCGTCGGAATCAGCACTCTCGTTGCCCTCCACATCTACAGCCCTTGCCACAAAATAGTAAGTAGTATTGTCATCCAGTCCATAAATGGTGCAGGTTGTCTCAGTATGGTTCCCTACCCAGTCGGGGTGGTTATAGTTGTAGCTGTCACCTTCCTGACGATAGAAAACTTTGTAACCGTCAAGATTTGGCTCGCTGCTAGCATTCCACGCTAGGGTTACCTCGGCCGAAAAGACATTTTGGGCGGATACAAGAAGGGTAAGGATTAAAGGCAAAAAATATATGAAACACCGGGCCAAAAAGGAGTAGAAGCGAGGTTTTACGTACTTATTATGCATCGACTATACGGATATTATGAACAACAGCACCTATATCTGGCGTGGCCGGGTTAGCGGCATCTCAATATCTTGGTATTCTCAAATGGAATAGCAAACCATGTGCCAGCCCCGACGGTAGGATCTTTGACTTAGTGGTGCAGGTGAACATTCCGTGTTAATTCAATGGGATAAAATCCTCCTCGTGGATCTCTCCATTTCAGATTATGGTCTGTTATAGGCATACGGACGCGGCAACTTTTGCTCACCCGCGGCAACTCTTGCCCGCCGGTGCGCAAAATCCTTTGGTTTTGCCGCAAGGGATATGCCAAATAGGAATGGCCAACTATTGCTTTGATTTTAAAGCCTTTTTTGTGGGGCCTCGGATTTTGGAGGAGGTCTTGTGAAGGGAACTTCCTATTGTCGACTTTATGTTTCTGGCTGGAGGGTATTTCCTACGCCCTGTTAAAGGAAATTAGATTTCGGAATCTTTAGATGAAAGGTGAAGGGACCAGTAAGAATGATGTCTGGAAAAAATTCAAAATGACATTATATTCCAGTGGGGTTATGGATGTTAAAGGCATAGACTTGGATTCAAGTCTTCTCAAGCCTTTGTGATTCTGTGGGAAGGGATTTCCCTACAGGCATTTTAGCCTTTACTTTTTCCTGAAATCTTGTGGATTCAGATCATGTTTTTTTAAAAGGTCATAAAAATCGGCTCGGTATTTCCCTGCCAGTTTTGATGCCCGGCTAATATTGCCCTGGGTAAGTTCCATGAGTTGAATAACGTAGTTTCTTTCAAAACCCTTCTTCGCCTCTCCTAAAGGCCTTAAACGTTCTCCGTCGGTTGTTTGGGCCGGAAGGATCAAATCGTCGGTGATGACATCCTGTGTTGCCATGGCGACCGCGCATTCAATGGTATTTTCCAACTCCCTAACGTTGCCGGGCCAGGAGTGGAGCATCAGTTTTTGCAAGACACCTCGAGAAAAACCTTTTATCTCCTTCTTGTTGTCCTTCGCAATTTTTTTTAAACAATGTTCCGCCAGCAAAGGTATATCCTCTTTTCTTTCCCTCAGGGGAGGAAGTTCTATAGGAATAACATAGATTCGATAAAAGAGATCTTTTCGAAAACGACCCTTTTTTACCTCTTCCTTCATTTTTTTATTGGAAGCCGCTATTAACCTCGTATCCACCTTTACCGGTTTTTCTCCCCCTAAGGGATAAAACTCCTTTTCCTCCAATACCCGAAGCAGCTTGGCCTGCATGAATAAAGCCATTTCCGATATTTCATCCAGAAGAATGGTGCCTTTGTGGGCCTGGCGAAAAAGCCCTTTCTTACTGCGAGTGGCCCCGGTAAATGCACCTTTTTCATAACCAAAGAGTTCACTTTCCAATAAATTCTCAGGGATGTTCGCACAGTTGATAACAATAAATGGCCCATCTTTTTTTGAACTTGCAAAATGTAAGGCCTTGGCAATCAACCCCTTACCCGTACCGCTTTCTCCTTCAATATAGACACTCGATTCACTTTCAGCCGCTTGCCTGACCTGCGCCAGCACCTTTTTCATTTTTTCACTTTTTCCGATAACATTCTTGAAACCGTATCTTCCCTCGACCATATCCCTGAGTCTCACAACTTCTTTTGAAAGCCGACTCCTTTCCAATCCGTTTTTTATTTGCAATAACAGGTCATGATAGTCATAGGGTTTGCTTAAATAGCTGTACGCCCCTCTTTTCATGGCCTCTACCGCCGTTTTAATCGTTCCATAGGCAGTGAGGATGATAATGGGCATCTCGGGATCTATTTGATGCAGTTCTTGCATCACCTCAATCCCATTTTTTCCGGCAAGTTTAAGATCCACCAGGGCCAAATCGATTCCTTCCTCTTTGGCTATTTCCAGCGCCGTTTCCGCCTGAATAGCCGTGGCAACCTGATAACCACTGGCCTCCAGCCTCATCTTTATCACATTAAGCAGGTTTTGATCATCATCTAAAACCAGAATCTTATCCATCTTCTTCCCTCACAATTGAACTCTTTTTCTCGATCCCCAGGTCGATCTCCTTTAGCCTCAATAATTGGTCCTTTAACTTCTCTACCTGGCTTTCTAATTCTTTTGCGTTTTCTTTCTCTTTTTTGAGCGCCTTCCCTAAGTGGCTATTTTTTTGCTTTAACTCACCAATTTCCCTCTCTTTATCCATTATCTCTTGGATGAATAAGACCCATACCTCTGCTTGATTCTTTACCCTACTTTGGGGGAATTCCTTTATTACCCTTTGAAAGCGTTTCAGGGATCTCTGGTAATCCTGGTCTGGATTCTTGGGACAAGCGTAAATTAGCCCCATCTGAAAGAGCGCTTCATCACCCAGAGTTCGTGGATATAGCCTTAACACTTTCTTTGTCTCCCTCAGGGATGCTCTATATTCTCCTTTGACCAAAAGGGTCCCGGCCCTTGCAAGACGTCCTTCACCTTTCCATTTTTCCGGAAAATGAGTACACCCCCAAGTTCCAAGGAGCAGGGCTATACAACAGGCAGGGTAAAGAAGAAGGTGCTTCCCTTTCCTGGTTCGCTCTCTACCCATATTTCCCCTCCATGTGCCGCAATGATATATTTTGCAATTGAAAGGCCCAGGCCGGTTCCTCCGGCTGCTTTCCTTCCTGCATTTGTTCTTTTGAATTTATCAAATATCTTTTTCAAGTCGCCCTTGGGAATTCCACAGCCGGTATCTGAAACAGAGACCTCAACATATGCTTTCCGGTTTCTTTTAAGTGCAGCAGAAATAATGACTCTGCCTCCTTCGGAAGTAAATTTCAAGGCATTCCCCAACAAATTCTCTATGACCTGGCGAATTCTCTGCTCGTCTATTTTGACCAGAGACAGGTCAGGAGGAAGCTTTAACTCAAGGTCAATTCGACTTGTAAGGGCAATAGGCGCAAACCTTAAAACGGTTTCCTGTATTACCGGAATAAGCTGACATTCTCTAAAGTAATAATCCATCATTTTAGCTTCCATACATGAAAGATCCAGAATGCTATTAACCGATTCTATTAATCTTTCACACTCTTCTTCTATAATCGTCAAAAGTTTATTCTGCTTTTCCGGCATACTCAAAAAGACGCCTTCTAGCAGCATACTGGAAGCTCCTTTGATAGAAGTTAATGGGGTACGGAGTTCATGGGATACATGACTTATGAAGTCCGCCTTCATCTGCTCTAGTTCTTTTAGCCGTTTGCACATCAAGTTAAAGGCGTTCACCAATTCCTTGATCTCCGGAGGTGAAGAAATATTCGGCACCTCTTCAAATTTACCGTCAGATATTTCTTTTGTTTTTTCTTGTAAAACCCGAATCGGATTATTTATACTTCTGGTGTTAAAAAAAGATATAAGAATTCCCATCACGATAACCAATGCTGCGGTAACAGTGGCAATTTTTAAAACCCGGGAACTTATCCGGCTCGAAGCCTGCAATTTTTTATCCCTATCCAGCCTGGCCATTTGAATAATTTCTCTTAGTTTCCGGTTAATGTCATCAACGATTTCCCCCTTTTTTTCCTTAAATTCTTCGTACGAGTAATCCTGGCCATTGGTCATAAAAATAGATTCCTCTTTAACTAAAGAAAAATAGTGGCCATACATTTTTGTTGCCTGGCCAAACAATCTTTTTTTCTTTGAGGTATCCATAAGACTCCCAAGTCTTTCCAGGTCTTTTGAAAAATATTCCTGTATTTCCCGAAACTTTTGGTAAAAGTCCTGGTCTCTTGAAATAAGATATTTTTTTTCAAAACCCACTTGAGAAAACAATGCCTCTAAGAGGTTTTCCGTGAGTCCTATGGCAGCGCTATCTACGGATATTACTGCACGGGCGATACGGTTTAACTCATTCAGCTTTATAGTTACATATACCCCCATGAAGATGATAAGGAGCATAATCGCTAAATACCCGAGGGTTAGCCTTTTGAAAATAGTGAGTTGCACAGTAGGGCTACCTTACTTAGTATCCATCCAGAAACGGCATCTTTTGTCCCGATACTGCGTTCTCCGCAGGTTTCTATCCTCAACGTAGCGCTGCTACGCCTGCGGTAGAAACCTTTGTGCGGCCTTGTCTCGGGACAAAATCCACGATTTCTGGATGGACACTACTTAACCGATGACAGCGTTTTTTCCAATTGAGGGGTCAGAACTTAGGGGCTCCGCCCCAATTGGAATAATGGAATGGTGGAACGGTGGAATATTGGGTTAAGAGGATTTAAGACAAATTAGAAATGATTCTTTTAGCGCGTGGCTTCACTTCGTGTCGGCCTTTTGTCCCCAACATTCCATTGTTCCATCATTCCAGATCAATGGCACAGAAAACTGCCACCGAAAGATAAATGATTACAACCGGTTGTAGAAATTCCGAGACGTCCAGTTAACGGGCTGTTGCCCAGATCTGCACAATGCAAACCTCAGTCCCTCTTGACGGCTTTTTCAATTCGATAGGTCCACGGGTGTTTGGGCGACAGCCCGAAAAAAGGGAATACCAAAGGCGTTAATCTTCGACCTTGATCTTGGTCAGCCTGGACTTTTTGGTCCCTGCGCCCTTCTTTGCAGCCTCAATCCGTTCATCTATGAGGGACTTGATGCCTTCGAGAAATTCAATGCGGGCTTTGTTCATGTGTTCAAAGAAGGGGGATTTTCTATCCACCATGTCCCTGAGGCACCGTACAACGAGGCACATAGGGCAAATAAAGCCCGCCTCTTCTTCGGCTGTTTTTTTTGCTGTCTTTTTAGGAGCCATCATTTCCTCCAAACTTTATTACAACCTTGTCTCGTTCTACCTTCGCACCTGAAGGTTGCCTGGCGGCGATGTTGCGGGGGAGCAACACGTAGCGCTTAAACCCGCCGATGCGAACAATTAATTCCTCGTTCCGTTTGCTGAGCTCCACTTCCTTTTTTGTGAGGAAGGGGATCTTGATGTCCAAAAAATAATCGTCCTCTACCTTTCTGAAGGTATAAGGGGTGTCTGCATAAAGGATCTGCTCGGGGTTGAGGCTGCCGTAGACCTCTTTGGCCAGCTTGGAGAGTTCTGCCATGCCCAGGACCTGATCGCTCAGCATGGGGACCTTAAGGATCGGAATGGGGCTGAACAGGTGCTCGGTCTTCTTGATGTAGCGGCCTTGGGTCTTTTTCCACTGCGCAAAATAGCCATCGTCAACGGCCTCGGGGAGTATGCGATTAATGATAACGGCATCCACACACATCTTGTAGAGGCAAAAATACATATAGGCTCGCTGTGTCTCTTTCAAGATGATCTTCTCGGGGTTTGTAATCAAACGCACCGTGGTGATGTTGGGATCTGACAGGATCCTGTCGATTCCTTCCAGCCGATCAAAGAGCCGCTGGATCGTGGCAAAATACTCGTCTTCCGGGAGGGGGACATCATAAAGCCGCTTTGTAATGGGTCGGGCTATCTTAACGATCCTGCGCTCAACATCAAAGAGTTTTTTCATGTACCACTCCAGGCTTGTGGGGATGCTGATAAACCGGATCGACTCTCCTGTAGGCGCACAGTCAAGGAGAATTACGTCATAGCGCTTCTGAGCCACGTAACGGTTGATGTGCAACAGCGAGCTCACCTCCTCCATGCCGGGGAGGATGGCAAGCTCTTCTGCCAGGACCTCATCAATGCCCGAGATGTTCAACAGGCTGCTAATGTACTTGTGGACCGCCCCCCAGTTTTTCTTAATCTCTTCCTGGACATCCACCTCCTGGATGGAAAGGTTCCTGGCTACCCGGATGGGCTTTCCCTTGTTCTTGTCCATGAGGGTCTTGTCAAGGTCAAAAGAATCGACCAGACTGTGGGCTGCATCAAGAGACATAATGAGGGTCTTGAGGCCTTTTTGGGCACAGGCCACCCCGCTTGCAGCCGCAATGCTGGTTTTTCCGACACCACCCTTTCCTGCAAAAAGCACAATTCTCATAGACAACCCTGAAATGAGTGGGAGCCGATTAGTCCGAAACAGAGGCCCCAGAATACCTAAATGGACGATTATTTAAAATGATCTTCCGAGGATTACCTCCAGAGAAAGAGGTAGGGATCAATATTGATGTATTGTTTATACAATATGAATTAGAGACGTGCAAGATAAAATGGCATTGTCTTCAAGGAGAGTGAGAGGGGACCGCCTCTCGTCCCCCGTTCCCCGTCCCCCTCTCCGTCCTGGAATTGAGTGGGATGGTGAGGATGAAAACTAAGGCCTTTTTGCAATCCAAAGACGAAAGAATTCATCATCGAATCTGTATTTGCCCTGTTTTTCCTTTTCCAGGATTCCTTTGTTCTCCAATGCCCTTAATGAAGCCTGGATAGAAGATACTCCGAGTCGCCATCTTGCGATGAAGTCCTTAGAAAAAATGCCGTCCGGATCATCTTTGACCATAGCAATAAGGAATTCTCTTTGCTTTTGCGAGATGCCGTCCCAAAGTGCTTCGTAATTCGTAGACTCCTGATTAACAATCGTCCATATTGCTTTGTCCACCAAGGCTTTTTCTATCACTTTAGAATCCCTTGCCTCTTCCCATATACTATGGGCGATCCGTTGGATATTGTATGGTATATCACGGCCTTTTTCCAAGATTAGATCAACTACACCGTCACTTAACTTATATCCGCCTTTCATAAACCAACTTACAATAAATGCGGTGAATAAACCTCTTGGGATAGGAGTTAACTCAATAGTTCTTCCCATACGATAGAAGGCTCGCCTTTTGTCTTTCACCATGTCACGTATGACAGATCTCTTAGAACCGGAAAAAATATAGCCGACTCGCTGATGAGATTGGACTACTGCGCGAATAGCCTTTTCCACATCTGTTCCATTATATTTAGGAATATCGGAAAACTCGTCAATGATAATTACAAATTGTTTTTTCTTCTTTATTGACACCTTTTCAGGATATTCCAAAACCTCACTCAATATTTGAAAAACTTCCTTTTCCCTGGCAATATATTCCACAGAGAAAGAGACTGTGCCATCTGGATTCGGATCCAATTTGGGTCGTAGGCCTGGAAGAATACGCGGGATGGCCTTAACCATTTTCTCAAGCTTGCCCTCAACAACTTCGACAACTGCTCTTGCATATAGCTCAGTAAAATGCCGGAGGGTAGGGGCCTTAAAAAGATCAATGTAAGCCGTGAGAAAACCCTCCTTTTTTAAGTTCTCCTGCAGATTTTTCAACAGGCAGGTCTTGCCAATACGTCTGGGAGAAACTAAGAAGACCTTACCCACATTCCTCATTTCCCTTGCTAATTCGGAAAGTTCACCTTGCCTGTCCGCAAAATGATTACCGAAAACAAGACCTCCATAAATAAAAGGATTTCGCAATTTTGTCAGCCTACTTTGTCTGTTTTGTTTCAATAAAATCTGACAAAAGATATTACGCTATTTGCGTAACGTTATCAACGTAACACTGAAAACAGGCTGAGTCAAGCAAAATAGATCTAAAGTTTACAAACATCGTGTGTTGTGTAATATTCCTTATATGATCACCATAGGTTTTTCATCCCACCACGCTGAAGTTCTCCCTTACGCGCAGCGCCAAATGGAACGACACCAGATCATCGTGCTGGAAGAAGCACCCTTGCCGGAGTTTCTGGACATGCTCGATGGCCGACTTTCCATTGATGAGTATATGATGGCTCTCGATTCGGGATTTCCCGAGTTTGAGCGTCTGATGTGCATCCTGGTCAGGGAGTTGCACAGCAAAGGCCGACAGATCATTCAGGTGGAGCCCTATCTTGAGACCCTCCTTCAGATACACGAACTCCTTTCCGACGGCAAAACACCGGAAGATGTAGTGAGAGACCCACGTCTTGAAAGCGTGTATAAGGCGGAAAAACGTGCCACAGGGGCACTTCTTGATTACTATGCCGATTCTTTGAGGGCACCGTTTGATGAAGTAATACGGGCAGTAAATGCCTTTGCCAGGGCCGACGCAGACCGGCTGGTGATGCGTGAGCGCCTGCGTACAGAGGCCATCAAACCTCTAACTTCACACGGGGTGGATATCTACGTGGAAGCAGGCTACATCCATTATCCCCTGTATCAGTACCTCAAGAAGGCACTTGGGCGTGCCCAAAGGATTTGCGTTGTGTACTTGCTTGCACCCGTGGTTCGTAGACTCCAAGGAAGGCGCCGAAATATGGGGCCCGGCGACATTCTGACCCTCCATTATGCCTTGCATGGGGGGTTGCGGGAGGATCTGGCAGACTTGCTGGCAGCTCGCAGCCTGATCTACATCAAGTTGCTTCAAAAGGATGAGATGCTTCCCGTGGACTCTGATGCACCCCACAGCGAGGACGAGGTTAGAGTAAATCGGGTCGTGGATAGCTTAAGTTTTGAAGACTGCCGGGTACTCTTCGATCAAATTCGGCTTGCAAAGCGGGAACGCGCAATCAGGGTGGTGGAGGGATACTTAGGGGCTTAGTTGCGAAATTCGTGTTTTTTCTGGTAGAACATTTTTTGCTATGTCCGGTAAGCCTTTTGTATTAGAGAATAAATCCGAATATCGAATTTCGAAATCCGAAACAAATTCAAAACTCGAATTTCCAAATGTTCAAAACACTGCGGTTTTCCCTGGAATATGATTCCTTACGTTTCGGTCATTTGAACTTTAGAAATTTGGTCATTGTTTCGAATTTCGATATTCGAATTTCGTATTTTCCGGCTTGTCCGGGTTAGGCACTTCAGCATGTACCAAGGAGGGAGCGATGTCTGACAAAGAGAAGTTTTTGAAGTTTTTTAAAGAAGTTGGGATCAAGAGCACAAGTATACAACCCGAAGATGTTTTTATTGAAATGGAGGAAGATGTGGCGTGGGAGGCTGCGCTCAGTGTAGGCCAACTCTGGTTTTTGTTTAGCAAGAATGATGAGTACCTTGGACTCCTTAACGATGAAACCATGCAGTTTGAGCCAAGGGAAAAGTAAGACGGAGCGAAGCGTAGCCAAGTTCGCTATGCCAGTGACAGCCCGATGGTATCAGACTTGGCATTGACGCGGTCAAGCTTGACCAATATAGTGTCTTCCGACTTGAGGTTTGCTCCGCAGTTTAGGGGGAGCGAGCATTCAATCATGTACTTGGTCAGAAGTATGACGTACCTGTGGCGCCGTTTCTCAAGGACCAGGGCCTCTTGTTTCTGCCCCACATGACGTTCAAGGTATCTTAGAATCCAATAGCGGAGGCGTTCTCGCTGGAGCACAGTAATGTAACTCATGGGCTGCTCAACAGCCTGGATAATGAATCTAATCTCCTCATCGGAATATAAGGTCTCCAGTCCCAGGAGACTTCTCAGCTGGCGCTGCGTGGCCAGATCAACATATTTCCGTAAAGGAGATGTCAGGGTGACATAGACGTCGAGTCCAAGACCTGTGTGGGGTTCGGGCTCAAACCCTATGAAGACCCTACTCAAAAGCCTTCGCTGCATCCAGTTTTGATAGAGTGTCCCACCACTTTCGTCAATGAGACGTCCACGGGGTTCCAATTGTGACCTGAAGATCGTTGATTGCCCTTGGTCTCGGAAGAATCGGCCTGCCAGCCAATTGGCCATGATCATACATTCGGACACCATCAAGCGACCGGGGCTTTCTCGATTTATCTGACTTACGGATATTTCTCTCTTGCTGTCTATCCAGACATTCATCTCGGGAAGGGTGAGTTGAATGGCCCCGGCATTCAAACGGAACTCACGAAATTTCCGGGCCAATTCATACATTGCTGAAAGCTCCGGATCTTGATCCACTATTAAGTTGGAATCATAATAGGTCATCTGCCGGTTTACCCGGATGATACTCGGAAAGATTTCGTACTCCAGCACCCTTGCCGAATGGTCAAGACGGGCCGTTATGCTTATGGCCCGGCGATCCTGACCCTCCTTCAGACTGCACAGGTCTTCTGCCAGGGGCCGGGGAACCATGGGGATGCGCTTATCTGGCATGTAGATGGAACTGCCCCGGGCCAGGGCCTCTTCGTCCACCGGACTCCCCTTTTCCAGGAAGTGTGATACATCGGTTACGTGGACCCAGAGCCGGAACCCATCTCCTTCCCGCTCAATACTGATAGCATCGTCAAAATCGAGAGTACTCTGGCCGTCAATAGTAATGGTTGACAGATCGGTCAGGTCTCGTCGTTTTCCATCCGGCTTTACTTTTGTTTCTTGGTCGTTAAGCTGCTCTACCGCCTTCATGGCCTCAGGCGGAAAGGTATCAGATATCCCGAATCTATGGAGGTTCAGGTTTTCATCGTGGTTCCAAATCCCGAGTTTGACCAGGAGGTGAAAAGGGCCATCTGTTGGGTCCAGACCAGAACGTGAAATGATTTCCTTACCAATGTCATAGTGGGGGCTGTCGTTTCCGAAAAGGTAGAAAGATTTTAGTAGTTCAATGATTTCTTCTTTATCGGGTGGGACTGACGGATGCCGGGCCCCCAAGACCTCCTGTATCCACCTGCTCCCCTCCTCAATGGTATGGGCCTTTCTGGCCTCTTGTGCGGCTTGGGCTGCAATCTGGGCCACCCGTTCAGGGCTGTTCGGGAAGAACCGATTGCTGTCAAACTTGAAATAAAGACGATCCTCAAAAAGTGCCCGCATGACAGCCGAGGTATGGTCACCTGAGATCTTGCCATCAAAGGAGAATTCTGCCATGGTCTGAAGGTCAATCCATGCAGCCTCGGTGTGAAGCACCTCCCAGAGCGCTTCAACGTCTATCTGCTTCTGCAACTGCCTTCTTCTTGCTACTGTATTCTGGAGACTATTGACCAAGGCATCTCTGCCTGTCCTAAGATCAAGGCGCTCACTGCTGACATGCGCCAGCCGTTTTTCTGCATGGCTTACCTCGCGGTTGTGCTCGGTGAGCATACGAAGCTTTTGATTCTTTTTGCCCGAGACGACAGCGCAAATAATCAGCTTGCGATCAATATATTCAACGACAGTTCCTGGCTCCATATTCAACTTGGAAAGCCTCCAATCTATTGACATTACGCAGCTTTTGGTAGCTGTCTGTCTATGCAATCCACATGGAATGATGGAATGTTGGACACGAAGTGAAGCTTGCGCTCATAATGGAATACTGGGTATAAAAAGTGGAACAAATCATTTTTGATGATTTTCCTCTAGACCCATCAATCCATCATTCCACTATTCCAGTATTCCAACTTGTGAGCGAAGCGAACTGAATCTTAACAACGGGGTCGGCAAAAGTCAACAAAGCCTCTCTTCAGTGGAAATCATTTTGACTCTTTTCAATCTCTCTGATAGCAATATATTAATGGTAACCGTTCACGGGTTCAGAGGTTCAGGGTTAACATTGATGATTGATGATTGAAGATTGAACAATGCCCGCCCTGGCGCGACATCCGCGAAATAAGCTGTAGCCCTTGAAAACCAGGTCTGGGCCAGGGAAAAAACAATCGACAATCGACAAT
>JAUWXF010000261.1 GCA_030616475.1 Desulfobacterales bacterium | reverse complement strand
CTTCCAGGTGAAGAAGCTCATTTGGGGAGAATCAGCCCCAACCTCTTCAGCCACCACCTGATGCCCCATTTCATGCATGAATAGATGGGTCGTGTAAGCGGCACCAATAGCAGCGGCATCTTCAAAGTCAAAGGCAAGTGTGCCTGGTGGAGAAAAGATGAAGAGCACGGATAATGCGAAGCTTGTACCCATCATTGTGGGCCTGAGAATTCTTTTCATAGGCGCGTCCCGTGAAACGGTTGAATTGAACCTTGGCTTTGTTTCACCTATTGCAAGAGCAATAGGGGTGCCACACGAGAGCGCGATTGAGTTATGTTGAAAATTCAGATAGTTGAAGGGTTTTGCGGGGGTGGTTTCACAAAGGAGGCAAAGGCAAGATTTGCTCGGTAACAGGTGCCTTGGGAAAATTTTGCCGACACCGTCGTTGGGTGTAGTAATCCGGTTCATTTCATATTTGATTCGATAGTTCCTCTGAACTATATCGAATCGCTATTTGGGCATCGATGGGCCTGGACTCCAGACTGGGTTCAACGCTGCCAGTGACTCGATAATGGGAAAGCGCAAAGACAGCTAGTGATTATGGGGAAAGGCTAAATCGGTGTGGAGCCAAGGAAATTAGTGGTTGAGTGGGGGTGAGCTGGGCGGCCGTGCACTTTGGCCCGTGGGTCACACTATCGCTGGTTATTCTGTTGCTCGCTTTCATGGTAGCCACTGCCGTGGCTCTCTTAAGGAGGACGCGGCTCAGACGGCAGGCTTAAGCCGGCATAGAACTATTTCCTAAACAAGAAATGGGCGGGAAGGAATTCCCGCCCATTTCTTTGGAACATGGTTGTTTACCTGGGATCGAAGCGCTTTGAAGAGATCCGAGAAAACGACTCACCTGCCGTGATGGCTAGAATGGGATGCGAAACACAAGGCCAAGGCAAATGTGTATTGCCTTGCCCAACATGGAAAATGTTTTGCACATTATCGGCATTTTATCTCATATTTTTGAACAACCCGCCGCGCCGGCAATTTCCGTAACTAACTGATCTTACAGGCATACGTGCATCACGTGGTCTTTGGCATGAAAATTGATGGTTAAGAAATGAACCTTTCCTCTCAACATGCGCCGTTTTTGCCACGCTCCAGGCTGCAAGGAGTCGGCGATTTCAAGCCAACGATTTAGCTTGACGTCTCGGATATTCCTTTTCTTGAGCGGTGTAGCTGCGTTCCATAAAATCGCGAAGCGATTTTATAACTTGCAATAGCAAGTGTTTTGTGTTAAAGGGTACCGACCGCATCGTAAGATTAATCATCCCTGTGCTGTGAACGGGCATTTCGTTTTGGCTTGATAGTGACCCATTATTTTAGATGAAGCTTGGAGGAAAGAAATGCAACTCAAGTTATAAAATCGCCTCGCGATTTTATACAACGCGGCTACGCCGCTTAGAGAGAGGAGACTGCGATTCCTCTGGGGCCTATGTTTCTCCGTGGTTAATTCGTTGGTGTCATCTTATCAGCTTCAAACTTAAAAAGAGCTTTTTGGTTCCGGGTTGTCCAGGCTAGGAGGTGAATCATGCATCAGCGCTTTGTCGGTTTCCTGGGTGTGATAGCAGCAATTATCGCGGCAACACCTGCCCTATCTGTTGAGTTTCAACCTATCGGTTTTGAGTCGGCGTCTATGGGTGGAGCGGGCGTGGCTTCGGCCAGGGGAAGTTATGCTCCATATTACAATCCAGCGCTATTGGCGGAGCACATCCACGGGATGCAAATTTCCCTGTCAGCCGGTGTCGGCATCAGGGAGCTTAACGTGGCCGAGCATATTGACCGCCTGGCAGATGCTGATATCGATGAAACCCTGGAACGAATCGCGAATAATGCGCTGACTCCTAATTTGAACACCCAAAACGATCGGAACAATATCACCACGATAAAAAATGAACTGAGAGCCCTGTCCGGCAGAAATGGACTTCAAATTATGCCAAGTGTTACCCTTGGCATCCAAATAGGCAATTTCGGCTTTGGTGCTTATGGCGTTTCAGAGGCCACGGCCCATGCCGTAATTGACAGCAGCAGGCTGGATCTTATTCTTGAAAGCGGTGGGACTTACTACGAGTATAATGAAGTCAACAACACATACACTCCAATCGGCCTCGCTGAATACGAACAGAGATCATTCGAGTATGCTTTGGATAGCGGTCTGACCTATCTGAAACTTACCGGTCTGGCCTACCTGGAAGTTCCCATCGCCTATGGCCGTCAATTTACAACTGCCTGGGGCAAGCTCAATTGTGGGGCCTCCTTTAAGATCATGCCGGGTTATACCTATGATGCCGACATAAAGATAGGCACCGAATCAGGCGACGTGGACACTGAGCTGGAGGACGCCGAAGAACGGGACACAAGCTGGGGCATTGACCTTGGCCTGCTCTATAAGCCAACAAAACTGCCCAAGCTATCGCTGGGGCTTGTTGGCAAAAACCTCAACACCCCGGAATTTGATACGGCTACGGGAAATACTTTGAAAGTAAAGCCTCAAGTCCGAGCAGGGCTTGCATACGATTTCTGGGGTGATCGCCTCACGGTAGCTATTGATGCAGACTTGACGAACAATGAGACGTTTATCCCTGACTATGACTCTCAGTTCATTGGCGGTGGCATAAATTTCCATCCGTTTAGCTGGTTGTCTCTCAGAGGCGGAGCAATGCGAAACATACAGGAAAGCGATGATGGAACGATTTATACCGCCGGGCTCGGTTTTGGCTTGAAGTGGTTTCAGTTGGATGTGACAGGGCAGGTTTCCGACAAGAAGGCAGAGTACGAAGGCGACGAGATTCCGAGATATGCGAGGGTCCAGGTTGCCCTGGTCTCGAAGTGGTTTTAGCACCCAGGCCACGATCTTATCCTACATATATCCCAATACTTCTTCATAGCATAAAAGGATCTCTGCTTTTTAACGTGATATAGCCCAGCAAACTACTCCATTCATAGTTTTTAAGGATTTTGCCTCGGCGGGGATGTTTCCCCGCCCATTTTCTTTGGAACAGGGTTGTTGTCCCAGGCTCGAAGCGCTTCGCAGAGACCCGTAATGACTCACCTGGCGTGATGCTCAAAATGGGATGCGTAACAGGAGGGCGGCACTCTCTTTGTCCAGCCAAATTATGGGGATGACCCTGGCATCCGGATTCATGATCCTGTGAGCGTTCAGGAAGGATTTTGCCATGACCAGACCCAGCAGCATCTCCTTGCTGAGGCCGGTTTCTTCCCTGATAAGATTTGGGTCATACATGTCATTCTCCGGATTGACATAATTTGCCAGCAGCGTG
>JAUWXF010000276.1 GCA_030616475.1 Desulfobacterales bacterium | reverse complement strand
GTGGCCAGTCTGGGTGGCTTTCTTGGCCGAAAGGGCGACGGCGAACCGGGTACCAAAAGCCTGTGGCTTGGATTGCAACGGCTCGACGACTTGACCGCCATGTGGAAGGTGTTGATTGCTATGTATGTTCCACATCTTCAAAAACCTATTGTCTCCAGCAACCCAGGTTATGGGTAAAGCCCAGTTTGGCGGGAGGGGGTTGGGGAAGGGGGAATGCATTGACAACTCAGAGGAATTCCATATCTTTTTCACCCCCACATTCACCCCAACCCTCCCCTCTCCGAGGCGTAGGCTCTACGAGCCGGAGGCCGTCGAGGGGGAGGGAACTTAGGTATTTCTGGATGGGCACTAGATAGCTTTGAAACGGGCCGAACGGGCTAAACCGGTAGAGGAGAAAAACGATGCCCAAAATGAAGACGAACCGAGGTGCTGCAAAGCGTTTCAGGGTGACTGGAAAGGGAAAAATAGTCTATTCAAGGTCCAATGCAAGCCATATCCTGACCAAGAAGACATCCAAAAGGAAGCGGACGCTTCGAAAGTCCGGTGTGATTGACAAGAGCAACAGGGGTATGGTGAAAAGATTGATTCCGTATAAGTGAATAACGATTCTCGATTCACAATTGCAGACGTAAGGTATGGGAGCATTCGCAGATTCTTAAAGCGCTATGAATAAATCCGAAATCCGAATATCGAAATACGAAACAAATCCGAATTTTCAAATTTCCTAAGGCTTCAAACCACAGGGCTGCCAATTTGAATTTGTTTTGAATTTCGTATTTTGGTAATTTGATATTGTTTCGTATTTCGTGCTTCGTATTTCGGATTTTGACACTATGGCGCCAAGATCAAAAAGTGCTAATCCTATGCCCGTTCAAGGATAGCGACCAGAACAGGAGGACCATTTATGCGAATCAAACGGGGTTTTAAAGCCAGAAGAAGGCGAAAAAAGATATTGAAGCTCGCAAAGGGTTACCGCGGCGGTCGGAGCAAGCTGTACCGCACGGCAGCCGACGCCGTGGACAAGGCCTTACAGTATGCTTACAGGGATCGAAGGGCTCGCAAGCGAGATTTCAGGAGACTGTGGATCAGCAGGATCAATGCGGCGGCACGCCTCAACAACCTGTCATATAGTCGTCTGATACAAGGATTGAAGCGCGCGCGCGTAGAGGTTGACCGGAAGATATTGGCCGAGCTGGCTGTCTCAGATCCGAATGCTTTTTCTCGTTTGGCGGCCATTGCTGGAGGCCCAGAATCGCATTGAAGAGAGTGTAAATCATGGCTGTTGGCAATGAGAAAATCCGTGTCCGTCTGCTGCGTATTTAGTTTTGGGAAAAGGTGTCAGGTTTCGGGTTTCAGGTGTCAGGATTGAGAAACTTAAAGAGCTGAAACCTGAACACTGACACCTGGCCATTGAACTCAATAACCAACAATCTTGATTTACACCCCATTGAAGATTGTCGATTGTCGATTGAATTGACAATCGCAAATCGAGAGTCGTTCCGCGGCCGATCAATCATCAATCGTCAATCATCAATCGTCAATCATCAATCATCAACCCAATAACAAATGAAGCACGAACTTGAAAAAGTAGAACAAAAGGCCCTGGAGGCCTTAAAGGCGGTTTCAGACCCGACAGGGATCATGGCCATGAAAGCCCGCTACCTGGGGCGCAAAGGGATTGTGACAGGGCTTTTGCGAAAGATCTCCGGTTTGCCGCCGGAGGAAAGGCCGGAGACAGGCAGGCTTGCAAACGAGGTGAAAAAAAGGCTTGAGGAGGCCTTTGAAAAGGCCTTGCAACCTTTTGAGGCGGATCGCGGGTTGGCTGCGGCAGACGCCCTGGATGTGACCTTGCCTGGACGGCCTCTTGCCAGGGGGCGGGTGCACCCGATTACCCAGATCACCCGGGCCGTCTGCGAAGTCTTCCAAAGGCTCGGCTTTGAGATCGCAGAAGGGCCTGACGTGGAATCGGACTACTATAACTTTGAGGCCCTCAATATACCCCGTGATCACCCTGCCCGTGATATGCAGGACACCTTCTATATTTCCGAAAACATTGTCTTGAGAACTCATACTTCGCCTATCCAGGTGCGAGTCATGGAGTCACAATCCCCGCCAGTTCGCATTATTGCGCCTGGTAAGGCCTACCGGGTGGATTCTGATGTCTCGCATACCCCTATGTTTCACCAGGTGGAAGGATTGATGGTCGAAGAAAACATATCCTTCGGTGACCTGAAAGGCATCCTGACCACCTTTGTGCACCAGATTTTTGATGAGGAGACAAGCCTGCGGTTTCGCCCCAGCTTTTTCCCGTTTACAGAGCCAAGTGCCGAGGTCGATATCGGATGCGTGATCTGCCGCGGAAAGGGCTGCCGGGTTTGCTCTCACACCGGATGGCTGGAGGTTTTGGGGGCTGGTATGGTTCACCCGGCGGTGTTTGAGATGGTCGGTTATGATACGGACCGCTATACCGGTTTTGCCTTTGGCATGGGCATCGAGCGTATCGCCATGCTTAAGTACGGCATTGAGGATATCAGGAAATTTTACGAAAATGATCTCAGGTTCCTTGAACAGTTCTAGTATTCGATTTCGGAATGCGGGATGCAGAATAGAAGATGAAACGGGCAAACCAGTGACTGTGGAGAAGTGAGCTAAAGTGCCTAAAATGCCTAAAGTAAGCTAAAGCCCGCCCTGGTGCGACAGAAGTTGGACCATGCCCAGTGGAGAAAAACCCGGCCCGCCCTGGCGCGACAGAAGCTGGACAATGCCACGGAGAGAAAAACCCGGTCTGGGCCAGGGTCTGGGCC
>JAUWXF010000180.1 GCA_030616475.1 Desulfobacterales bacterium | reverse complement strand
GACGTACCGACGTACGTCTCCGCGCAATCCCTTGAGTTCCTTGACCTTGCGAAAAATTGCTCATTTCTGAATTGGAAACTGACGCCAGTGCCCAGTGTTGTGAGATTCATTTCCGGATGGGCACTAGCAAGTTATCCTGAACGTTATGTGAAGGATTTCATTTGAAAAGCGGAACGATTTCAGCTATGTTATTTGTAACCAATTGATGCCAGGGGGTTCTAATATGACAACAATCACGGTCCAACTCGACGACTCCAAGGCCGCTTTGCTTCGAGAGAAGGCCCAAAAATATGGCTTGCCGCTGGACCAATTTGTGACCGCGTCCATCGAAGATTTCATTGTGCGGCCAGAGCCAGAATTCGACATAGCGGTGCGCAGAGTTCTATCTAAGAACAAAGAGCTTTATGAACGGTTGGCATAGTGCGATATCTCTCACTTCCCGAAGTTCTTGATCTCCACGAACGAATAATCGCCACATCCGGTGGCACCAGAGGAATTCGAGACATCCGCCTCCTTGAATCCGCAGTAAACCAACCGCGGGTCACCTTCGACCAAACCGATCTCTATCGCGACGTAGTTTCAAAAGCTGCGGCTCTCTGCCATTCATTGATCATGAATCATCCCTACTCCTTTCCATGGTCAGTCCCGACCTTGGAAAAAGAATTCCCGAAGGAGGTGATTATGGACCTTAAAAGTTCAAGGCCTCGTAACCCCCGGGGCGGGAAGTTAAGCAAGGAAGACATGGATCGGATTGTGGCACGAGCCCGTATGGCCCGGGAGGATCGCCTGAAAGGTTACCGCGAGCAGTCCTTGAGAATCCATCCCTGGGTATGTGCC
Source organism: Desulfobacterales bacterium (assembly GCA_030616475.1). Lineage (GTDB taxonomy): Bacteria > Desulfobacterota > Desulfobacteria > Desulfobacterales. The sequence continues at coordinate 5,543 of JAUWXF010000180.1, read as the reverse complement.
CGCTGTGGCCGGGATTTTACCCATAAGAATCTCCGCATGCTTACCGTCCACCACAAAGATCACAACCACGACAACAATCCTCCCGACGGGAGTAACTGGGAGAACCTATGCATCTATTGCCATGATAATGAACACAGGCGATATCTGGATTATATGGAAGGTGAAAGTGATAAGATCATTGACGAACAAGCTGTCCCCGTTACACACAAGCCCTTTGCTGGACTTGCGGACATGCTGAGGGATAAGAATAAATAACCGGTGAGCTCAGACGAGGCGGTCGGTGAGATCGTCAGACTGTTTATGCAAGAACGCCCAGATGGTATTCGGCTTTCACAAGTTAGTTCGCTTCGCTCACAATTGGAATGTTGGCCCGCCCTGGCGCGACATCAGAATAATAACCGGTGCCATGTGAAAACCCGGTCTGGGCCAGGGAATGTTGGCCCGCCCTGGCGCGACTTGCCTGGAATAAGCTGCTATCGCCATAATGTTTCGGAATTGGCATCCGCTGAACTCTTGGCCGTGCAATTCAGGTCTGGGCCAGGGAATAATGGAATGTTGGAATAATGGGTTCAGCGGTAAACAGCCCATTTTTAAATTCTTGTTTATCCAATTAAGTATCTAAAAGGATGGTTCCGGTATGAGCGAGCTGCTGGACCTCACGGCATATCGAAGCAAGGTGGTTGAGCAGAGGGCCTTCGGGCCCTGGCGCAAACGCTTTGGCGAGTCATACGGTGCAGAGACCAGGCTTGCCGATATTTCGGACAGGACCCTCTATTTCCTGGCCAAGCCCGGGGAGGAGACGGCTTTCGCATATTATGAGCTCATAATGGGTATACTGGGCCTGGGGGAAGCACCAAAATTCTATTATCTGGACAGCAAAGATCAACTGAGGGTGATGGATGTCCACCTTTTTCTGGCAGATCAGGTGCGCTTTGAATTGATGCGCAGGCTGGGATGGCTCACCAGCCTCCCTGGCGAAAATGATACCCTCCTTGAAATGGTGCAAGCTTTCGAAACGACCCGGGCCGAGGCCAGACAAAAGCCAGCGGCACTCTCAAACACCCACCCGGAATACAACGCATACAACAAGCTTATTAATGCGGAAAAGCAGGTCTTTATACGCCGCAGGTTATTAGAGGCCCTGGAGGAATTTCGCGCCAGGCTTGCAACCTCGTAGCCTGATACCAAAACAATAATGACGTTAAAGGATATATGAGGAAGAGAAGGTTTTGGGTTTGCCTCTTGGCCCTGGGTATTTCTTCTGTATCGGTCCAGCTTGTCATGATCCGTGAGGTCATGTCCTCCTTTGGCGGGAACGAACTGGTCATAGGGGTCGTGCTTGGCATATGGCTCCTTTCTACAGGTCTTGGGAGCGCCCTGGGAGTGCCGCTGGCCAGAAAGGGGAGGCCTGAAAGGACCCTTTTTCTCGGCCATCTCCTCATAGCGGTCCTGCCGTTTGCCCAGATTGCTGCCATACGAGGCCTTCCGCTCCTTTGGGTTCGGGGTGAGATGTTGGGCCTGAGTTCAGCCATTGGGGGGAGCGCCATCCTGCTTATTCCGTACTGCCTTGTGGGTGGCGCAATGATACCCCTGGCCGGCTCCCTGTTGCAGGGAAAAGATACCACAAGCAAAGTCTATGTTGTGGACACCCTGGGTGATATTGGGGGTGGCCTCCTCTTTAGCTTTGTTTTTGTTTACTTGCTTTCCCACTGGGACAGCTTCGTGGCCCTTGGATTGCTGAATCTCTTTGCCGCCTCTATCATGCTCTCTCACAAGGCGCTGCCCGTTGTGTGCCTTTTGGGGTTTGGGATGCTCGCAGCCAGGCCTTTTGGTGTAACTACGCTATCCTGGCGATTCCCTGGTCAGGAAATCATATTAAAGAAGAATACCCCGTTTGCTCAGCTTACCATCTCGAAGACCGGCAGACAGCTCAATGTCCTCCAAGACGCTATTCCTCTGTTTTCAACCGGCGACCTTGACATGGAGACTGTTGCCCATCTGCCCCTTTGTCAGGTCAGGCGCGGAGCCAGAGTGCTTTTGATTGCCGGAGGTGTCTTTGGCACCCTTGAGGAGATTTCCAGGCACAATCCGGAGAGCATAGACTATGTGGAGCTTGACCCGGCTATCCTTGACCTGGACGAACTAATTCACAGGAGCCTTGCCCGTTCTTTTGTGCACGTCCATGTTGGAGACGGTCGCCTCTTTGTGAAGAAGACGCGGATGGAATATGACGCCGTAATTGTAGACCTTCCAGACCCTGAAAATGCCCAGCTCAACCGCTTTTATACCCAGGAGTTTTTTGATGAAGTAAAATCGATCCTCACCAGGGATGGAGTCCTTTCCTTCACGCTGATAGGTTCTGAGAACTATCTTGAAGAGAAGGGTCTCGCCTTGAATCGTTCGGTCTATGCCGCTCTGAAAAGGATCTTCAAACATATTCTGGTCTTTCCCGGAGCGATCCATTATTACCTGGCCTCAGATGCTCCGCTAAAACGCAATATTGCCGGCGTGCTGGCCGAGCGGAAGATCACCACCAGGCGTTTGGTAGATTACGAGCTGCCCACCATGGCGGATCCCTTTCGTATCGACTTACTCAGGCGTCTTCTCTCTGAAAAAGATGTCCTGTCAAACAGGGACCTTTCCCCGTTGGCTTTCAGCCATCTGATTGATTTGTGGCTGAAAAAGACCGGTAGTCCGAAGACGGTCCTCTATGTGATCGTTGTTGCTATCGTTGGATTTGCAATCCTGGCATGCCGCAAGGACCGTCTGCGTTTTACGATTGCAACCTCCGGGTATGCCGGCATGGCTTTTGAGCTGTCGCTTCTCCTCCTGTTTCAAGTGATTTATGGCTACGTATACCTATGGATTTGTATCTTTATAACCCTGTACATGATAGGTTCTGCACTGGGGGCGTTTGTATCCGGAAGGTTGACTAAGACAGCCACCTGGCAGATGCTGGCCTGTGACGCGAGCCTTATCCTTTTCGCAGCTCTGGCCTGTGTAGCAGCTCTGGCCGGAGCCCGGCTCAAGGGGCATATCTCTTTGTTTGTCATGCAGTATGTCGCCATTCCGGGCCTGTTGTTTGTTGTGGCCTTTGCGGCGGGTTGCCAGTTTTCGGCGGTCTCACGCATGGCCAGGGGGATCGGAGCAGAGATTACAGGCCGGCTTTATGTATCGGACCTTGCCGGTGCAGCCTGTGGTACTATATTGACAGGGCTTGTCTTTCTCCCTAAGATAGGGATTTTAGGGGTGTTGACTTCGGTGCTGGTACTCAAATGCCTGAGCCTGGGGCTTAATGCCGTGGTGGTCTTGAAGCGAACTTAGGGGCTTCGGGCGGACCAGATGCTATAGTATTTCGGAATGCGGAATGAAGGAAACAATGAAATGGGCAAACCAGCAGTGAGCATCCAGCATCCAGTATGCCTGATTTCGGATTTAGCGCAAGCTTCATTTCGTGTCGGAATTGAAAGGAAAAGGAAAAAATCCGCATTCCGCATTCCGCATTCCGCATTCGATTCGTCGAGCATCCAGTATCGTTTTGGTGGGCATGGCCCATCCTGTGGGGACAAAGTCATTAGATAGAAATGGCAATATCACGGAGAGACTTCGTCAGAACCAGTTTTTGTGCCGCATGTGGTGCGGTGCTTTTCCCGCTGGATCTGGCATGGGCGGAAAAGCGGTTTTCGCCGGCAGACCCCCATGTCAAGGAAGCCTATTTCTATAAGGAACTAGCCGACGGCACAGTCCAATGCGGCACCTGCCCCAACGAATGCGTTGTCCTTCCGGACAAACGCGGAAGATGCCGGACCAAGGTGAACATAGACGGAAGGCTTTACACCCTCTCCTACGGCAACCCGTGCGTTTGGCATGTGGATCCGGTGGAGAAGAAACCCCTTCAACATTTCTATCCTGGAACCAAGGCCTTCTCCCTTGCAGTGGCTGGCTGCAATTTCCACTGCCTCAATTGCCAGAACTGGGAGATATCCCAAACGAGCCCGGACAAAACGCGGAACTACAACCTTCCTCCGGATGAGGTGGTCTTGATGGCCGCAGGGTATAATTGTAAGAGTATTGCCTATACCTATTCCGAGGCCACGACCTTTTATGAATATATGGTCGATATCTCGGCGAGGGCCAAGAAACTTGGGATCAAGAACATTTGGGTTAGCAATGCGTACATCAGCCAGGCTGCCCTGAATCGGCTGTGTGATGTGATCGATGCGGCCAGCGTGAACCTGAAGAGCTTCTCAGATAAGATCTATTGGGATCTGAACGGCGGGCATCTTGAGCCCGTGCTTGAAACCTTCAAAACACTTCACAGGCGAGGCATCTGGATGGAGATCATCAATCTGGTCATACCTACCTACACGGACGACATGGAGATGATCAAAAAGATGTGCGGGTGGCTCCTGGACAACCTCGGCCCTGAATATCCTCTGCACTTTTCCCGATTCCATCCCCAGTACAAGCTCGTTCACCTTCCCCCCACGCCCGTTGAGGTCTTGCAACAAGCCAGGGAGGTGGCCTTAAAAGAGGGGCTGTATTACGTTTATATTGGCAATGTGCCGGGTTCGGGTGAAAAGACCGTATGTCCCAAGTGCAAGCGGACTGTGATTAAGAGAAGGGGATACACCCTGGTGGCAAACCACGTGGAAGAGGGAAGGTGCAAGTTCTGTGGAACCGCCATCAGTGGCCGGTGGGAGGGAGGGGTTATTTGATATTTGCAAGGACTTGACAAGCGTTCTATCTGTGGTATTATGAAATTATAACATTCATAATCTCAAATCTATGGTACAAAAAACTTCAGGAGGGGTGTATGGAACTTCTCAAGCTTAAAAGGCATAATCAAATTACCATACCACAGAGTCTTTGCAAAAAACTTAATATTAGTGTTGGCGATTATGTGGAGATTGATACCCAGGACAGCCAGATAATTCTCAGGCCGGTTAAAATGATTCATCCAGATCAGGAGTATTTTTATACCAAGGAGTGGCAAAAAGGCGAGTCTGAGGCAGACAGAGATATTGCTAAAGGGGATATGTTGGGGCCTTTTGATACCGCAGATGAATGTGTCAAGGCTTTAGAAAATGAAAAAACATGAAACTACATCCAACAAAAACCTTTGCTAAAAATTTTCGTAAACTGCCTGAGGAGATAAAAAAAGCCACACATAAACAATTGAAGCTTCTGTTGTCTAACCCGCAACATCCATCCCTTAATATTAAAAAAATGCAGGATCCCAGAAATATCTGGGAAGCCAGAGTAAGTGAATCTTATCGTTTTACCTTCCAGATTGAGGACGACACGTATATTCTAAGAAAGGTCGGCACTCATGATATTTTAAGAAGGCCTTAATCCTTATCATTCGCTTAATACGGATAGACTTTTGTTAATTTTGAGAATCTATAAAAAGATATAATGCCTATGCATTTAACTCCTAATACTCTGATAAGAGCTTGTTTTTACATATAAGTTCTTTATAAGTAAGAGTCTCTGTCGATATACAGGCCTGTACAAGGCGGTCGAAAAGTTCCTTTTCCCAG
>JAUWXF010000120.1 GCA_030616475.1 Desulfobacterales bacterium | reverse complement strand
CCGAAATCCGAATCCCCGCCTGCCAACGCCTGAGAGAGCATTCAGCTTATGTGCCGGCACCCGCCTGCCAACGCCACGGTCGCCGGACATCTGCAATGCCTGCACACACGGCAATGGCGGGCAGGTCTCTGGCAATGGCGGGCAGGTCGAAATTCGAAACAATTTCAAAATCCGAATATAAAATGACCAAAACATTTCTCGCGTTGGTGCAATATCTATTTGAAGCTTCAGAAGATATCCATTGTTTTGAATTTGGGATTTGGGTCATTCGTATTTGTTTCGTATTTCGATATTCGTATTTCGAATTTTATTTTCTGCCAGAAAAAACACGAATTTTAGAACTAAGCGCCTAACTTTAGTTCACCCTGGCCCAGACCTGGCTTATAGTCATAATAGGCTGATCTGGGCACGTAGCATCCTATAGGATTAGCAGACTGATCTGAGCACGTAGCGCCAGGGCAGGCTTTAGGCATTTTAGGCACTTTAGTTCACTTTCCTTTATCTGTGTATTCTACCCTCGCAGTAGTGGTTATGCCGCCCCGGGGTGTAAAGGTTCCCACCACTTCCATAAACTTGGGGCGGACGAACGAAACCAGGTCCTCCAGGATTCGATTGACCACGTGCTCGTAAAAGATGCCGACACTGCGATACTGCAACAGGTAATATTTCAGGGACTTCAATTCAACGATCTTGTCATTTGGTTTGTAACGAATCATGATACACCCAAAGTCCGGAAGGCCTGATATGGGACACAGAGAGGTAAACTCCGGCTGGTCAATCTTGATCTCAATATCCCTCTGTGTCCTGTAGGCATAGTCGAGGACCTGAAGCACACCCGGGTCTATGGTGTCAGGGCTTTCAATGTTGTTGAGCAGCACTTTTTGCATGCCAGATATATCCATGCCGACTCCTATTCCAAGTTAGTTCGCTTCGCTCACAATTGGCCTGCCCTGGCGCTTCGGCTTATTATGAGCTACCAAGTCAGTAATCCAGGTCTGGGCCAGGGAATACTGGAATACTGGACACGAAGTGAAGCTTGCGCTCATGGTGGACACGAAGTGAAGCTTGCGCTCATGTTGGGTGTAAGAGGATTCCCGCCTGCCATCGCCACGTACGGCACGCAGCTTACATGCTAGCATCTCTGGCAATGGCGGGCAGGTGCTTGGCAATGGCAGGCAGGTCGCCACACACAGCACGTGTCATGCACTTCACTGCCTGGCAATGGCGGGCAGGCAATCCGCATTCCCTGGCCCAGACCCTGGCCCAGACCGGCTTTTTCTCTCCGTGGCATCTCCCGGCTTCTGTCGCGCCCCTGGCCCAGACCGGGATGATGGGGACGGACATCAATGCTAAAGCTGTCGCGCCAGGGCGGGCAGGGCGGGCCGGGTTTGCTTTGCATCAGCATTTTCGATTCGCTGTCGCACCAGGGCGGGCAGGGCGGGCCAAAATCCGCAATACTGTATAGCACAACCGGCTCGGCAGTGAAAGACCAACCCGGATAGACCTCCATTTGAATCTTCGTAGTATATACGTACAGAATCCTCAACGTATTTTTCTGCCGTAGCCGAAAGCTCCTCTGCCACAGCCGTGCGAAGATGTTCCGGCTCCAGCACCTCGGCCTGCCTACCAAAGCCCATGACCCAGCTCATCAACTCGCAAAGTCCTCCCACCTCCATATGCTTCACTCCAGAACGATTCTGACCTTGCTTGGATCTTTGCCTTTTTCTTTTGGGGTCGGACTAAGCTATCCTATTGATATTCAGGATAAACATTCCAAGAAATGGTGTCAACACCTTCAGATGGCGGTGTCTTCACCACGGGGTTACGAATGTTGGATCGAAGGTTGTTTCGCAGATATTGATTTGGTCGCTCTATGTTGGATGTTGAACTTTTCCTGGATCCTTTTCAAGGATACGAGACGGCTGTGCCGGGAGGAAGGAGTGAGAAAAGACTTCAGCTTCATTTCCAAGGACCTCGGATTGACCGCGCTTTCAATAGCGAGTACCCCGTCTGTAATGATCTTATGGAGAAGCAGTTCGCGATCCGTCCTCTCCCTGATGTTTGCCGCAAAAGGCAAGAAGAAAAGATTCGCCAGAACAATGCCGTACAAGGTAGACGTAAGGGCAATCGGCACCGTAGCCAATATGACTGAAGCGTCCCCCACGCCTTGAAGCAGACTGATCAGCCCGACTACACTGCCCACGACGCCAAAGGCAGGAGCAATTTCTGCCATCGTCCTGAGAACCCTCTCTGATTGCTCCCGTCGGATTTTAAAGTGATACATCTCCGTATTCAGGAAGTCCCTTATCTGGTCACTCTTATAGCCATCGACCAAGAATCCCAGGGCGCGCCGCAAGAAGGTCATGGATGTTGTCTCCTCATCTTCTTCAAGGGAGAAAAGCCCCTTTAGCCTACTTTTCACGGATAGATCTACGAGGATCTCGACGATCTCCTCAGGCTCCTTCACACGAGTGCTGTACGAAGTCGTCAGAACCTTGTATACAATCATTAGGCGTTTTATCTGAAAGCTGATGAAGGTTGCACCGAATGTGCCCCCAACAACGATCAACAACGCCGCCAGATTGAAATACAGCCCCTCGTTCCCGTGAATGGCAAACCCCGAACAAAAAAGAATGACACAAATTGCCAACCCAATGAGGTTCTTGCGTTCCTTGATCAACCATTTTGAAGCACTGAAAATGATCTCAGTGATCTTGATCACCGGATTGAGCAGTCGACACAAAAATGTGTAGATACCCATTTTGATAGCCCTCGCTTTTGAGTACGTATGTTGGTTTTTGGCCTATCGAAAAGTGTTCCAGGGCCACGTGTCGGCTGTTGAGCGCCGAGCTCCTTCCAAAAGGCCCAGTCCTATCACGTTCTCCCCAATTCCCGGTCTGCCATACGGTCTTTCCTTGGTGATGATAATCTCCACCCGTCTATTAGCGGCTTGATTTCGGGGCGAGTTGTTGGGAAATACAGGCTGATGATAGGCATGTCCACTGATGTAGAAACGTTTTCCAGGAATTCCCATCTCTTCAATCAAGAATCTGGCCACCTCACAGGCACGAATGGCCGACAACTCCCAATTTGTGAGGAATCTTTCCGAATGAATCGGCACATTATCTGTGTGCCCCACGACGTTCACCAGGTAGGGCGCTCGTCGAACGATGCCGGCAATGCGTTCAAGTGATCTTTTCGCCTCGGGCTTTAGATCTGCCTTGCCGGTGTCAAAGAGCAGGTCACCGGTGAGAATAATCCTTACAGCCTTGTCCGGGACGAGAACGACAGAGGCGAAATCCTCCAAGTCGTTTGCTCTTACCGTCTCCTTGCTCATATCGTAGATATCGGAGATTGATTCCTTCAAGGATCCCGCAAAGTCCCTATGTTTGCCAATAGTAATATCTGTGCCTGGCTCCATGCGGGCACCAATCGTTGAATCCGTTCCCTTGGTAGATAATACCTCCCGGGTGGAAGAGTGGTAGATGTACATGACTACAAACAAGATGAACATGGTCATCATCAGATCGGACCAAGGTATGGACCAGTGCATTGTCTTGGGCATCCTGTTGCCAAAAAGGATGTCTTCCTTGTCACCCAAGTCCAAATGGCCCGAGCCTCCTGCGGGTGATTCTGGCACCGCAGAAGATGACTCCTTTGGTGGGGTTGGTCTGCCAACCATTGTCAGAACGTCCTCTCCAAGAATACAAGAACAGCAATGGACTGTAACCAATTCACAAGAAGATATGTGCATTCATCATGCCGGAAGAAGAAAAAAACATGAATATTTTGAAGAAACCATGCATATTGCATAATTTCAGATAGTTACCTTCTAGTTCACATCCAAGCGTCTCACACACAGATCAACGGCGATAGATAGACAAAGGGAGGATTTTTCCTGTTAAGTGAAAAATTTTTTTCGCTATCAATGTGGAACGAATCCGTCCGGACTCTTTCCCTGAGAGAGGCCGCGGTGCTCTTGGATTTTTTCAAGAGGGTCTCAACTCCTTGGGGAGATATCTGGAGAATGCACCGCAGGAGTGCCTTCTCCTAAAATGAGCCAGGCTATCTAATGGTCCGACATGGCCGACAATCAAGGTCCTCTGTTTTTGTTTTATCTGGAGGACCTGCCAGACCCTGCCTGAAAGGACGATATGGGAACCAGGGGCGGCCTCAATAAATAACTCTCCTATGACCTTTCCCGTCTCAGCGTCCGTAATACGAAAATCCCGGCTTTGGGGGATATTGGAATGGATGAATCCCTTGTATCCAATATCCATGAGCTTGGTGGTTGCCCGATAGCGGCTGAGGGATTCTTCGATAAAGTCACAATCTGCAAGATTGGCCAGTATTGGCTTAAGGATATCTGCGTTGCAAAGTGGTAAAAGTATATCCTGTATCTCATCTCCTCTCAACCCTCCGGGCATTCCATAAAGAAGAGAAAATATCTGCTGAACACAGACAGAGATATCGGGCATGTAGTCAACTTCCTCAACCAGCCCCCTTTTGGCCATAAATGAGTATATCTCAAACTGCGCTCTTTCCTCTTCGTCTCTGTAGCAGCCGACAGCGAGCATCTCAGCTCCCTTCCTGCATCCGCGACCCACTCTCTGGAAAAAGGCAGAGGGGGTGGGTGGCGGACCGTAGAGGACTACTGCATCGATATCTCCGATATCTATTCCCAATTCCATGGTCATCGTACAAACGCACAAGCCCCACTGCCAGGTGCGCATCGCCTCCTCTACGGATTCTCTCTCTCTTCTGGAAAGGCTTGCGTGGTGAACCAAAATCCTGTCTTGCGGCCAGAGCTTTCGTAACTTAAGGCAGAGTTCTTCAACATTCTTCCGGCTGTTGCAAAAGATAAGTGCCTTGTGGCATTTTTTCCGCCTCAAGAATTGGATCACATCTTCCATATACGGAAATAGTCGGAGAGAGATTCCCCTGATTGTGTCGGTCCTTACAACCGTGGCTGGTTCAAAATAACGGCTTGCAAGGTTTTCAGGCTGTGAAATCGTGGCTGACAGTGCGCAGTAGTGCACAGGTTTTTCTGTGTGCCATTTTGCCAGGCGGCGGAGCAATATCCTTAGTTGATCGCCTCTATAGGTATTGTCCAGCAGGTGGATCTCATCAAGGATGACGGCCCTTGTATCCTTCCATATGCGGGGATAGCGGCAAAGGAGAGAGTCAAGCGACTCCGGGGTGGTAAGGAGCACATTTTCAGGGTGCTTGCTGTGTAACTCAGGCCTGTCTCCTGTCCTGACCGCAAGAGTCAAACCGAGAGAGGTGAGCGGATCCCTGATCCTTTTCTCGATATCGTTTATGAGGGCCCTTGTGGGAGCCACATATAATACGCTCAACGGGTTTTTGTCGCCGGTGAGTATTCTCTCGACAATAGGGGCAAAGGCTGCCTCTGTCTTTCCGCTCGCAGCAGGCGAGATGCCGACTGCATTTATCCCTTTCATAAGGGTCGGGATTAAAGCTGACTGTATTTGGGTTAACCTCCCAAAACGTCCGAAAAAAGGGGCATAGGTCCTTTTGAGCAACTTCTTAATAACCGCCTCATTCACCCACGATCTCCTCTATGCTGCTTTCGGGATAGAATCTCAAAAAGTCCATGAGTTCCACCATGGACTTGATGAATATGCGCGTTGAAGTATAGTTGCATCTATCGAGAAGGATTCTGAAGTACTGCCTCCTTTGCGCAGGCCTGACGTAAACCCCGTAAACCTTCTTGTAATGTTCCAGGAATGTGTTGAACAATCTTTGCAGGTGAGGGATACTCAGCGACTCAAGCTCAAGGACCGGCACTGTGTTGCGCCATTTGTGAAACTCACGGGTCAAGACTGCCGGTGTTATCGCAAATACTACTTTAAGATAAGATGGGATACGATAAAGGTAAGGGATCGGAAAATGCCCTGAATATACAAGTCCTGTTTCCTCGCCCTTTCTTACCATATTCTTTACCACCTTTTCTTCGAGAAGTACTGGCTCGTCATTAGCTACCATAGAGAGCCCTCTGAAAAAATTGAGCCCTCTCGTGAACTGGTATCTATAGGACATACTCTTTGTGGTCTCAACCTCATCAAAGAGTATCAGAAACCCGTTTAAATCAAGCACCTTCACCATAAGCCAGCCAAGGCAACTGAGCATATGGCAGTATATGTTGGCAACGGTTGTATAGTCCCAGAGCGACCCATATTTTCCCTTCACGGCCCCTCTGCCTTCAAGCCAGTTCCAGGTGTCTTCTTCCAGTTCACCCGTTTTGAGTGTGTCGATGATAGCTCCAAAATAGGGATGATCGACGACCGGGTTAGTATCTATATTCTCGGCAATGACATGCAACAATCCTCTGAACCCAACCTGTTCGGCTCCAATAGGTGCTTTGAGGTTTTGCACGATCCGTCTATATACCCTTTTTGGAAATGCAGCAGTTGCCTCAGATGGGTCAAGATCCGTAAGCGATACCGCATATCCGGACTTTACGGCAATAGAGTAAAGGTACTGAAGAAAGTGGCTTTTGCCGCTTCCATAGGGGCCTTCAATAATAAGGGTGCCCTGGCCCCAATCATCCAGCCATTGCCTTATTTTACTCAATTCACTGTCGCGCCCCTGTGTCCAGGTCTCAATCGCGTTGTACGGGACGATACCGAGTCTGAACGCCTCAACGACCATGACATCATCAGCATTTGCACCCTTTGCTCTGAACTTGATCATCCTTGAACCATATCAAAGGCCCACGGCTCATCTGTTTGAGCAGAGGGGTTATGCCGGATGAAGTGAAACCCCCTTATGAGGCCCTGCACAAAGAGCCTTTTGTAACCTATGTCTCCAAATCTTTGCTCATATGCAGCATGCGCAATTTTGCCAATGGCATCTTCACTCTTTTCCTCGGGAAGGCTGGTCTTAAACGCAGTTTCATAAATATGGATGAGCTTCCGCCCTATCTCTTTCAGAAGGACTTCTGGTTCATACTCAAGCCTTTCCAGGTCTATTTTTACTCCTGTTGGATTATAAAAGTCAAAGACAGTGGCTATTCTCTGCTTCAGGGCCTCATAGACACCGGATTTCCCTTCAAAGAAGGCCAAGGTGGGAATGGCATAAAATATCATGACATTTTTAAATGCGGCATGCCCACATTCGTCGATGAGCTCCCTTATGTTGCTCAACATAAGTTCTCTCTGTTTTGAGGTGAGGCTCGGCACCTGTTCGGCCTCATCAAGGAGGATTACAAGGCCGTTGTATTTGAGATTCCTTATCCATTGAATGAGAGAACGAAGAGTAGAAAAGGCTTGCCCCTTATCGATAGGCTGAAGTATTCCAAACCGCCGATGCACGTGCCTGTCATAACCATCCACCTTTATCCACTGCATAAGATCTTCAAAATTTCTATCATTGCCCTCAGCAAGGGATATGAATGCTTCCCTTACAGCCCTTGTGAAATTAACACTCTCTATTTCCTTCACAAAATCTGAAGCATAATCCCTAAGACGCTTCACAAGAATCTCATCGGCAGCTTCCCTTGAAAATGACTTCCTTGCATCCTGGTAGAGAAGTTTCAAAAATGCCTCTATGCCCTTCCGGCCTCCTGAAAACAACTCCTCGGGTGTCAGCGGATACATGAGATTCTGCACGACCGTCTTGTAAACTTTGTCCAGACGGTAAAACGGCGATTCTTCAGGGCTTAAGGCGCAGTAACTCACAAGGAAATTGTTCTTCCAGGCAAGTTCCCTGACACTGTAGAGAAAATGTGTTTTTCCGCCGCCATAGGCCCCGATAACCATCTTGAATGAGGCACCGCCCTGTCTGATGAAAGTCTTAAGATAATCTTCCTCAAGGACTTTCAGATACAAGTCGAGGCCCGCTGTGAAGAACTGAAAGCCCCACTCAGGCGGGGCGCCTGATGAGCCTACCCTCTCTATGATTTGTCTTGCAATACTTTGGGTGAGTCCGATCATGATACGTCCTTTACAAAAAGTATCTATTTACAGCAATTCCAATTTTGGGATTCCCCAATTGAAAGTTCAAAATACGAAATACGAATATCGAAATTCGAAACAATGACCAAATTTTCGAAATTCGAATGACTGAAACCTATAAACACTGATTATATGGATTATATGGATTTCACCGGTTACGCTGATTATTAAGACTTCTCCCATCTGCGTAATCTGTGCAATCAGCAGTAATCTGCGTTCCTAAACCCCAAAATGTGAGGGAAAACAGCAATAGTTTTGGACATTTGAGCATTTGGATTTTGAATTTGTTTGCGGCTTACGCCTTGAGAACAGTACGGATTTCGGATTTCGTGCTTCGGATTTATTTATATGGACGGTCTTCTGCATAAGGCTAAACTGTTACACAAAAACCACAGATGCATAGTGCGTCCCATTCCCTTGCAGGAGCTTTGGCACCCAGAGGCTTGTCTTTTCGCTTTTTGTCTGCTGCATGGAGGCAACACCAAGTCGGAGCTCCCTGTCTCCTAGCCTTCTGGTCTTAAGTCTCGCAAGATCGTATGAAAATTTAACCCTCCCGTAAGAGGTAAAATGCTCTCTTGTCGGATCTGTGCGAAAGCTCCTTTTCTGCTTCAAAAAGGCCATCTCCTGCATGACACCTACAATCGGAACAGCAGAAGGCTGCTCATCTTCATCTCTCTTGCCTTCCCTCGTCAGTGCGGACAAATAGGACATGTAGATCTGCTTGATAAACTCTTCGTCGTCAAGCGGTGGGTCGTTTAGCTCTTTGAGGATGGAAAGAACAGCCTCGCCTATCTTCTTGGCCTCAACAGGAACTTTCTTCAGTAAACTTATCCTTGGCCCGTAATAGACCTTTACGATACCACCTTTGCCAAAGGAAAAAATGAGGGTAAGAATGCCGCATTTAAGTTCCGGAAAATTTCCGGTAATCTCAAGGTCATGGGGTCTCAGGAAATCTGCCAGCTCTGCTGCGATACTATTCTTGAACCTCTCCTGTGCAAGGCTTGCTTCCTTGAGGAGCTCCTGTTGCAAACCCCTTGCCTTTAAGATGAGCCCGTGAAGGTCGTTCAGTTTGCTGAGGGTCCTGTCCAGCTTGCTAACATGGGTTTCCAAGACAAATGCGTTCCTGTTAAGATCGCCCCTGAGCTTCTCACATGCCCGCAAGATGTTGCCCACATTCCTGAGACTATCAGCGGCCTTTAAAACAGGTTTTATAGTCTCAATCAATTCTGATGACATCTTCTCCTCCGAATTTATCACTCCACATCACAGGCTTCCGCCCCCCTGAATCCTTACGAATGATCGACCACGCTTGCGAAATTTGGGACTAAATACCATGAAATTCGCAAAAAGCACAAGGAAATGGTTTCCTTAACGGTGTTATTATTCTGGCAGGGCTCCGTATGTTAAGGCTTTGACGTTTCCGTGATTTTTCTGGTCTATTGGTGGATGGTGTGGTAAGGGTGTGGTAAGATTGATACAGTGTAGAGATTATGCTGCGTAGACGGCATGGGTTGATTCTGGACTCTGGAGGATAGCCATGAGATGGGGACCGTTTATGAAGATCTTGGTTTTTGTCGATAGCTCTAAACACTCTTTCTATGCAGTAGAAACCGCCGCCAAAATAGCCAAAGGCGTGCACGCATCAGTGACACTTTTGGCAATAGCCCTCCGCTATACTGATTCTGAATCCGCGAGATCATATGATGAGGTCCTGGAGAAGGAATCAAACATTGCCCTTGGGAAAGCACAAGAGCTGATGAAGAAAGAGGGGATAAGTCCAAGAATCATGCTGCTGGGAGATGTGACACTCATAAATGCCAAGGATGAGATTGTGGAAACCATTAAAGAAGGGGGTTTCGATCTGGCCGTCATCGGAAGCGAAGGTTTGACAGGCTTAAAGAAGCTGTTATTCGGCGGCATAGAGGTGGCACTGGTAGACTCTGTGCCTTGTTCGGTATTGGCGGTCAGGACGCCACTAGAAGATTAGCCCTGCGGACACCAACCCTCAATGCTGTTGAATTAAGGTAACCTTTTCGGGCGGGCATAAAGCCCGCCCCTACATGCATCGTGGTCCGGAATTCGTAGGGGCGGGGTTTATCCCCGCCCGCACCCTTTCCCTGCAACACAGTCGGAAAGGAATCCGAAGAAAAGATCTTTAATTCAACAACATTGACACTAACCCTCCCCGTCGACGGGGAGGGTTAGTAGTAAGTTTCTGGACAGACACTAACTAGTTTCCATCCAGAAATGGCCCTTTTTCGCAATCTCGGCGTCAATCTGCGGGATCGCTTGTGCGACGTACCGACGTACGTCTCCGCGCAATCCCTTGAGTTCCTTGACCTTGCGAAAAATTGCTCAT
>JAUWXF010000049.1 GCA_030616475.1 Desulfobacterales bacterium | reverse complement strand
GTGTCAGGTGTCAGGAGCGAGAAACGCAAGACCTGCCCGCCATTGCCGTGTATGCGGGCATTGTAACCTCGGTGTGACCCAGGCGTTGGCAGGCGGGTCTGAAACCTGAACACTGAAACCTGAAACCTGAAACCCCAAACCTGGAGTGGTGAAAAAAAGTGTAAACTACTTTATGGCGAAAATGAAGGATGCCGAATTTCCTTAATTAAAACTCATAGCTCACAGATACGCCAACTACATGTGCCTCGGTGTTATACTCTCCATTAGCTGTTCCGCCTAAATCTGCACCCAGGCTATTATCCTTTTTCCTGCTCTCATATTTCTCATAGTAGTAAACAACACCGGCAACTAAATTGCCAAATCTCTTTGTAACTCCAAGACTCACGCAATGCTTATCAGATGCCGGTATTGCTGGTTCAAATGTATCATTCGGTACAGGGTTATTATCGAAACGATAGCCTCCCAGAATAGCGAATGTATCATTTAGATCATATTTGGATCCAATACTATATGACCAGGTATCCTTCCAGTTCTTCTCGTATACAGGAGTCTTCGTTCCTCCGACCGGCTGGTCAAACTTAAATGCTAATTCTTCGTAACATGACCACTCCTCCCATCTGGCCCCAAGCTCGACTGTGAGTTTATCTATCCCCTCGTAACATGATCCTACAAACAGCTGCGCAGGAAGATTAATCTCAGTACTTCCATCTGTGTTTGGAAACGTTGTTCTCAGCGATTCGTCTGGAAGCTTAAATTTTGCCTTTCCGTCTACATCCACATCGATTCCACTACGATAAGAAGCACCGAATGACCACTCGTCATTCGGGCGATACACAAGACCAAGATTGTAGCCGTAGCCTTCGCCGTCACCTTCAAATTTCTGTTCTACATCTCCAAGGCCAGTCAGAATGTTTTTCTCCAACGTAGCATCGAGCAGTACAAGATCAAAACCTCCAGCCACCGCTAGTTTATCGTTTACCTTCCACGCAATGTTGGGGTTTATATTGAATGTCTGC
The DNA here is from genome assembly GCA_030616475.1 of Desulfobacterales bacterium. Classification (GTDB taxonomy): domain Bacteria; phylum Desulfobacterota; class Desulfobacteria; order Desulfobacterales. Next base: position 19,560 of record JAUWXF010000049.1, on the reverse strand, counting down.
ATCTCCGAGTTGGTGGCAAGATACCTTCCTTCCCACTCCTTGCCCCAGTCAGTACCAAGACCAAATGGGCTAACAATACCCAGACCGGCTGTGAACCTATCATTGAGTTGGTGTATAAGGAATAATGTGCTTGGATAGAAGACCTGGCTTTCTGCTTTTTCGGTTTTGCCATCAGGACTCTTGAATTCTCTTGACGGGAATATAAGAGTGGTGCCTGCTTCTATCTGCGTTCCTTTAAGCCCGGTAATCAAGGCAGGATTATGATAGTTGGAAGCAGGTCCTTCACTGTGGGCAATCACATTGTTCTGCACACCGAACTCTTTTGCCCCCTGAGTGTACACTGCAAATCCGGAAGCGCTCACGATTGACGGAGCAGCTACTGTAGCTAAGAACAGACCCGCTAACACACCAAGGCTCAAGCCGGGCAGTTTGAAGGATTTAGTCCTTGTTCTCATATTTTTCCATCCATTCCGGGAACACTCTGCATCATGCTAAACAACGTAATGCGTCTGAAGTCGAAACATTTCCTACCATAAACTCTCCGTTTTTGAAAGCCATAATGGGCTGATCCGCCAAAAAAGAGCAACCAGGTTTTACTTGATAGTATAGGAATTTCATTTTTTAAACGGTGTAGCCGCGTTATATAAAATCACGAAGCGATTTTATAACTTGATTAATTGATCCTCCACCGTTATTCTAAAAAATGCAATGGAGCCATTATGCACAGGGTTTTGACAACTTGCTGCTTTTGCGCCTGCGGGTGCAACCTGTATCTTGAGGTAGAAGCCGAAAAAATCGTTGGGGTGATTCCCAGCAGAGAGCATCCTATTGCCCGGGGAAACCTGTGCCTCAAGGGATGGAACAGCTCTGAGTTTGTCCATCACAAGGACCGCCTCCGATATCCGTTGATCCGGAAAAACGGGCGCCTCGTAAAAGCAAGTTGGGAAGAAGCGCTGGACCTGGTTGCCAAAAAGCTGTCCGATATCAAGGAAAGATACGGAGCCGAATGCCTCGGGGTGCTCTCTTCTGCCAAGTGTACCAATGAGGAAAACTATCTCCTGATGAAGTTTGCCCGAGCCGTGCTAAAGACCAACAATGTGGACCACTGCGCCCGGCTCTGCCATTCTCCAAGTGTCATTGGGCTGAGCAACGCCTTTGGCTCCGCGGCGATGACAAATGCCATATCAGAGCTTGCAGGCGCCGAGGTCATCCTGGTCACCGGCTCCAATACGACCGAACAGCACCCCCAGATAGCACGATTTATCTTTGATGCCCTGGCAAGAGGAGCCAAGCTGATTGTTGTGGACCCGCGGCGCATCCTGTTGAGCAGGTTTGCCCATGTCTATCTTCAGCCCCGCCTGGGCACAGACGTCATATGGCTCAACGGCATGATGAAAATTATCCTGGAAGAGGGGCTCTTTGACGATGCCTTTATCGAGATGCGCACCGAGAATTTCAGGGCATTCAGCGAGATGCTAAGAAGCTTTGACCTCAAGCATGTGCAGGCCATCAGCGGCATCCCCGTGGAAGACCTCCGCAGGGCAGCCCGCACGTATGCCAGTGTCAAGCGCGCCATGATCATCTACTCCATGGGAATTACCCAGCACATCTCCGGGACGGATAATGTTCAGTCTATTGCCAACATGGCCATGTTGACCGGCCATGTAGAACAGGAGTGTACCGGGGTCGGACCGTTGCGCGGCCAGAACAATGTGCAGGGGGCCTGTGACATGGGGGCTCTCCCCGGGACGTTATCAGGCTACCAAAGTGTTGCAGACGAGGGCATCAGGAAGAAATTTGAACGCGTTTGGAAGACCGATCTGCCGACAGCCCCGGGCCTTACCGCAACCGATATGTTTCACGGCACAGGTGACAAGAAGATTCAGGCAATGTTTATTATGGGAGAGAATCCTGCCCTCAGCCATCCTGATCTTAAAACAACACGTGCTGCCTTACAGGCATTGGAATTTGTGGCAGTATCAGATATCTTCCTGACAGAGACTGCGGAGTTTGCGGACGTGGTGCTGCCTGCGGCCTCGTTTGCTGAAAAGGACGGTACGTTTACCAGTACTGAACGCCGCATTCAGAGAATTCGAAAGGCCATTTCTCCTGTTGGCACAAGCAAGCCGGACTGGCAAATCATACGCGAACTTTCCTCTCGGATGAATTGCCCCATGGATTACGAATCGCCAGCCGAAATCATGGAAGAGATCGCCATGCTAACCCCCATTTACGGTGGGGTGTATTACGACAGGCTGGAACGCGGATGGGGGCTCTTCTGGCCGTGTCCGAACCGAGACCATCCAGGCACTCCCTTTCTGCACAAGGGTTCCTTTGCACGTGGGAAAGGACGCTTTGAATATATTTCATATCGTCCCCCCGCGGAAATCCCGGATGATGCATACCCGTTTTATTTGACTACGGGACGAATCTACGAACATTGGCATACGGGAAGCATGACCAGGCGAATTACTGCACTTTCCAGAGAACAGCCCGAGGCATTTGTTGAAATCAATCCAAAAGATGCAAAGAGATTAGGGGTGGCAAACGCCAAACCGGTTCGGGTCGTTTCAAGGCGCGGAGAGATTACGGTAAAAGCGCGCTTCACAGACGACGTCCCCGAAAAGACGGTCTTTATCCCTTTTCACTTTAGGGAGGCCCCGGCCAATATCCTCACCCATGGTCACTGCGATCCAGGGGCCAAAATCCCGGAGTTTAAGGTTTGTGCGGTGCGGTTAGAACCGGTACAATAATGCCAGACGAACTCATTTTAGACAAGGAACACCTCACAGGCTTTCTGCGCAAGATCGCAAAAGAGCGTGAACTTGTAGCGCCGGTAAAAAATTCTCACGGGGACACGCTCTTTGAAGTCGTCTCCTCTGTGGATGATATCTCCCTTGACCTCGAGAGCAAACCGGTCATGCCTGCCAAGAATTTCTTCCTGCCTCGCACCGAGACATTGTTTCACTACCAGCGCAAAGGTAAACAATATCTCTTCAAGGAAGTCCTTCCAGAGGTTCCGAGAGTCTTATTCGGTCTGCGTTCCTGCGACTTATGGGCAATTCTTTTCCTTGATGTAGTATTCCAGGAAAACTTCAAGGACCGGTACTATCTAAACAGAAGAAGCGACACTGTATTGATCAATATCGGATGTCGTGAACCGATGCGAAACTGCTTCTGCAAAAGCGCAAAAAGCGGGCCCTTTCTCACGCAGGGATACGATCTGCAACTCACAGACCTGGGGGACCGGTTTTTTGTCGAAATTGGACGGCCCAGAGGCAGAGAGCTGGTTGAAAAATGGGATTATTTTTTCAGGCCTGCAACCAACAGAGATAGAGATGAACAGTACGAGATCGTTTTGGAAGCGGAGAGCAGATTTGAGCGGATCGTTGATTTTGATACGGCAATCTCCCGATTCATCAACAATGAGGTGGACGACGCACTGTGGGAGGAACTCGGAAACCGCTGCCAGGGTTGCGGGGGATGTGCCTATGTATGTCCCACGTGTTACTGCTTCAATATTGTGGACCGGCCTGATTCGGAGACTGAAGGACAAAGGCTCAGAATACATGATGCGTGTACCCTGGCTGGATTTACCCGGCTTGCGGGGGGTCACAACCCGCGCCACGAAAGAAGTCGTCGGGTCCGAAGGCGGTTTTATCACAAACTCCCTTTTGCCCAGGAAAAATACCACCGCCCCAGTTGCGTGGGATGCGGACGGTGCGTGGAGATATGTTTTGGCCGTGTTGATATGATCCATTTTATCAGAATGGTCTGTGAGAGACCTGAAAAATCAAAAGAAGCCTCTTTGAGGCTTGGCGAAATTCTTGTCCGCGCCGGGGTTATAAGCACCGAAGAACTAAAGATTGCCCTTGAAAAGCAGGACCGGACCGGCAAACTCCTTGGCACACAGCTCATAGAAGATGGATTGGCCACTGGGAAAGAGATTGCCTTTGCCCTTGGGCGCCAACTGGGGATTCCAGAGACGGTTGGAACAGGAGGTGTGGTTGGAAGATAGGGCTCAGATATTACGGAAGATGGTGGCCAACATCTACCACCCGCATTCTGCGTCCATTCAGGGGGTGAAGGAAGAAACCCGGGATATCAAGACCCTTACACTTGTCTTCAAAGACCAGGAAATACAAGATCATTTTACTTTTCAACCAGGCCAATTTGTCTTGGTCTCTGTTTTCAATTGTGGCGAGGCCCCCATTTCCATAAGTTCGTCCCCCACGTTTTCGGAAGGCTTACAGTTAAGCATAAAAAAAATGGGACTATTGACAGGGGAGATACATCGCTACACCGAGGGGGAGGAGGTTGGTTTGCGAGGGCCATACGGCAATGGCTTTCCCCTGGATGAGCTCTGCGGCCACAACCTTTTGTTTGTTGGAGGCGGGATCGGCCTGGCACCCTTGCGCTCCTTAATCCAGTACGTCTTCTCCAAGCGATCGGAATTCGGACGGGTCACCGTCCTTTATGGCGCAAGGACCCCCAGAGATATTGTCTTTAAAGACGATTTGGCTGCGTGGGGCAGAGAAAAAGATGTGAAGGTGTTAACTACCGTGTACCGGGACAATCCAGAGTGGAAAGGAGAAGTCGGTCCTCTGTCACCTTTGCTGGAAAAGGCCGCAATATCTCCTTCAAACACAAAGGCGATCATATGCGGCCATCCGGCAATTATCTCTTATGTGATTTTTGATTTGCTAAAGATGGGATTTGCTGAAGACGAGATTATTAGCACCCTTGAGAGAAACATGAAATGTGGCGTCGGCAAATGCGGTCATTGCAGCATAGGTAGTAAATTCACCTGCATGCACGGTCCGGTTTTTACGTATCGACAGATAAAAGAATTCCCATCTGTGCTGTGATTCTGCTAACACGTTTTTCTTCGGTAGTGTCCGTTGATAGTTGTCCGTTGTCGGTTGCCAATACAGTAAAATCCTTTAATTTATCAGGAGGTTGCTTTGATTTTATTCATTGAACCCATATCTAGGAATGTAGATATGTATGTCCCTGCCTACCCATTACCCATCATGGAGATAGCAAGCTTTGTTAAATTGAATATCCCCGAAGTAGAAATTGGGATTATTTCCATACCCGTAGATTACGGGTTACCTCTAACCCAGGATGGAAAAGAACAAATATACCGACAACTCCTTCAAGACCTATCGAAAATAAAACCGAGGGGAATTGGCATCTCTTGCACTGCTATTGCCCAGGCGGAAGAGGTTATCCATTTATGTGAACTGATCAAGGAGTGCGATCCCAATATTTTTCTCTTTTTAGGAGGCTATTTCCCAACCATTTACTACGAGGAGATATTTTCGAGAACTTCAGCGGTAGACCTAATAGTGATCGGTGAAGGTGAAGTATCTACTCTCAAGATAATCGAATCTTTGGAGGGGGGTAAAAACCCGATGAGCGGGGATATTCCGAATCTGGCATGGAAAAAAGATGGTCAGATCAATTTTTCTAAAAAAGGTCTACGATTTGATCTTAATAAAAAGGCGCTTCTCAGTCTGGAACTATTAAGGTATCCCATGGCATATGATATTCTGCCCTATGCGTTCAGCCGTGGATGCCCCTATCAATGTAATTTTTGCATGGAAGAATTCATACGACCGATTAGAAAAGAGGTTCCTCCTGAGATTGTCCGAAAAGACCTGATGAATTTGTCACTACAAAGCAATACACACACCCTTTTGATCTGTGACGCTCTCTTCAAGTCCTTTGATTTATTTCCATTCCTTCAATCATTAGGTATGAAAGTCAATTTTGAGACCCGTTGCGATACGCTGGATCCATCCGTAATCCCTCAGATTGCAGATACTTGTGGGATTTTGGCCTTGGGATTTGAATCGGCGAGTTATAATACACTGAGACGGATGAATAAGGTCAGGGATAGATCTCACTATCAGAAATATATTTCAAACACCACCGCCATATTCAAAGAAGCCGTAGGAAATGAAATTCCCATAATGATCTTTATGATTGCCGGGTATCCCGAAGACACAGAAGAAGACCTTGAACAAAGCCTGAATTTTGCAAAAGAGTTATCAAAAAACAGTGGACCTGGAGGGCATATCTTTAAGATTGGAGAATGCAGGGCCTACCCAAGAACCAAGACTTACCAGCTTGCCTTGTCCTCACCAGATGTTATTTTTGATGATGATGGTGTTTTTGGACAAAACGTTGTCAGGCAGCCATCTAAAGATCTAAACTTTGAAACCGTCGCCGCTTATATGAGAGAGATCTTTAACCTTTCCAATAACACGTCAAAACTACAGAAGACTCTCTTAAATATGATGCCTCTCTTTAGGCTGCCTGCCCATGCTTTAAGAGATGATATGATTCCTGACACATGTTTCAGTGGTAACAATAGGGAAATATTTAGTGTAAAAGGAGAAAGCCTTTCAGCTTTCAGGGCATTGGTGCCTAGGATAAATGAAAAATATAAGAAATGGATGTCAGGTCAAAGAAGCATGCGGGATTTACCACTCTAACGAGCAATAATTCCAATAGAAAAACAACTAAACTACCTTTTTGTTTGCGAGAAGTTCGTTATGAGAGACTCAGGGGCTGTGAATGGTAATAAAATAGTCACTGAACTGCTTAAGATTTTCACGATTTACCGTAATGCCAAGACCAGGGCCTTTTAGAGGACCCGCTTTGCCACCGTGGCTGAAGGTCACGTGCTCGGTGGTGAGATTTTCTCGTAACAAAAAAGCGTCATATGATCCGTCGCAGTAAAGGGCATCAGAACTTATGGCGCACAAGGCCCTTCCGGCTGCAGAGAGGATGCCTGACTCACCCAGTTGACATCCCACCTGATAATTGAGTCCGGCAGTCCTAATCCGTTCTATCATCTTCAGTGTATTTGAAAAGCCGCCACACTTGGAGAGCCGTACATGGATCAAATCGAAGTGGCCTTCTGAAATTGCCTTTTCCAGATCTTCCAGCGAACAGACAGACTCATCAGCCATGAGCTTGACGTCTCTGGTTTTTAGAATATCTGCCAGTTCTCTCCAATTGGGGTCCTCGGGCATCAGGGGTTGTTCCAGAACGCTTACTTCATAAGATTCGAGTAATGGCAGGTGCTGCTTGGCCATGTCCAGATCCCATGCCCCGTTCACGTCAACTCTCAGGTCGCATCCACGGTCCATAACCTGGCGAATGGCCTTAAGTGCCCGCCGGTTTTGCTCCCGGTCCCTCCCCATTTTCAGACGCGCATTGCTGATACAAAACCCTCTCAACATCTGACAGATCAAATCGACCGCTTCCTGGTCCGCCACAGGGACAGTACCCCCGTATTGTACCTCATGAGTGAAATGATCCGCAGAAAGGTAATCAAGAATATTTCGGTTTTCCTTCCTGGCGAGTAAATCGAGCAGGCCCATTTCCACGGCACACAGCGCCGAGTTGTGATGCTTTTCCCCGGTTGCAGAATCAACAAAGTTCCATATCTGGCTAACGTCGTCCAGATCCCAGGGGAAGAGCTTATTTAGAGATAAAAGCCTTACGTCACGGATGGCGCTCTCCTGAGTCTCCCCGGTAACATAGGGCCTGGGGGCGCCTTCCCCGTAACCCTTCAGCCCTTGCTCGTAGGTAACTATCTCCACTACAATATTGTCTACTGACCTGGCATTTTTTTGGGAGTGGGAAAAGGTTAACTTTAAGGGGAGATTCACCTTGTAGACATTAATGGCGTTGATATTCATTGTGTCCTGGGAAACCCCGTCCTCTGGGCGGGGTCAGAGTTCTCTGGCTCTGCCTGTACAAGTGTGCAGGAGTATTGGAGTACTGGAGAGTGTTGGAAAAAAATGATTGGATGACGGACAGGCTCTGAAGCCCCCCTCTTGGCGTCGAAGCAAAGCCACGTCTTCTGGGCGTGAATTCCTGACTACCTTGAACATGAGGAGGTACTGGCAGCGTAATGCAGCATGCCTAATTTGAAACTACCACCCTCAACCCCGGCCCGCTCTTACCAGAGGTTATCTCACGGGGCGTCGGTTCCTCGTCAAGGATTCTTCTGATCATCTTTGCCATATCTTGAGCGCCAAACGGTTTGTTAAGGACTCCCCTGGCACCCGCTTCGAGTGTCTCCCTGATGCGGTCACTAACTGTGTAACCGGTTATCATGAGGACCTTAACCTGTGGATCGAGTTTCAACATCTCATCAAGACACTGCTTGCCCCCCATACCAGCCATGATCAGATCTAAAATCACCAGCTCAATACGCCCTCTTTCTCGGAGGAAAACTTCGAGTGCCTCCTCACCACTTCTTGCTGTAAGGACTGTATAGCCATATCCCCTGAGGAGCTCCTTACAATACTCCCTTATCCCTGCTTCGTCATCCACCAGAAGAATAGTTTCAGTACCCCCCATGACTAGAGAATCTTCGCCCTCTTCTTCGCAAAGCCTTTGTCCGGCCTTACCTAAAGCTGGAAAATAGACCTTGAAAGTCGCACCCCTGCCCGGCTCGCTTTCGCATATGATGTGACCCTGATGACTCTTCACAATCCCATATACCGTGGAGAGCCCCAGTCCCGTGCCCTTCCCAACACCCTTTGTGGTATAAAAGGGCTCAAAAATATGGTCTAACACATCCTTTTCTATCCCATGGCCAGTATCCGAAACCCAGAGCATTACATATTCCCCGGGCCTTAAGCCGGAACGGATGCGGCAGTACTCTTCATCAAGGGTAACGTTCTTCGTTCCGATCACCAGTTTTCCACCATCGGGCATAGCGTCCCGCCCGTTGACGGCCAGGTTCATCAAGATCTGATTCACCTGCACCGGATCAGCATCGATCATCCTCAGGTCTGGGTCAAGCTGAAGCTCTATGGTAATCATCTTGGGAATGGTGCTGGTAATGAGTTTCATTACTTCCTTAATCTCGGAATTCAGGCTAAGCGCCCGCGGTTTGCTTTCACCCTTTTTGCTAAACGTGAGGAGTTGCCCGATCAGATCGGTGGCCCGTTGAGCCGCCGACTCTATTTGCTTTAACCTGTGGTACCGAGGACCCTGCTCCCCAAGGTCGTATGAAAGGAGGTCAACATGACCTATGATAGCCTGCAAGATATTGTTGAAGTCGTGGGCAATGCCACCTGCCAGGTTTCCTACGGCCGCCATCTTTTGTGCCTGGAGACTTGAAAGGTACGTCCTCTGGAGATCCCGGTACAAACGCGCATTTTCGATCGCAATGGCAATCTGGTTGGAAAAGGTCATGATCAGGCTTAAGTCAGGTTCATCCGTGTCGGCTTTGTCCCAGGGCATCTCACCTGCAAGAACCCCAATGACTTTGTTGCGGGCAATAAGGGGTGCGGCAGTAAAATTCTCTGGTTGAAAGAGGTTCAGGATGATGTTCCCTTTTCGCAAATTGGACTTTTCCACGTCCTTCACAAATCTCGGAGTACCTGTGGCTGCCACCCGCGCTAGAAGATTGCTCATACGATCAAGTGGTATTTCATAACCCCTTAGTGGTTCCAGTAAGTCCTCCACAGCACCAACCGCCTGGGCAAACCGAAGGTTTTTTCCCTTGTCGTCCACCAGGAAAAGAATGGCCCTGTTGAAGCCTATCACCGAAGTGAGGAGGTTCATTATAGTTTCAATCAGTCTTTGTTCATCAAGGATTGAGACCACAGCCTGGCTGGCTTCCTGGAGACTCAGGAGGTAGGCGACTTTTTTGTGCAACTCTTCATTGAGCTTTGTGACCTGTTCGTATTTGAGCCGGATCAGATCCTTATCCCTCTCCATCTCCTTGAGCAGTGAGTCAAGGACTTCCCTCTTGACTCTACGCCTCCGGAGAAAAAGTTTCCAGAAGGACTTCTTGTCCCACCATATCTCATATTCACAATAGGGCCCACCTTCAAAAAAACATACCCTTTCTTCTAACCTGGCTGGCGGAAGATCCCATACAGTGGACATAGCCTGATATACCGCCTTATTGATCAGGCAGAAATCGCGGGTCAGGGGAAGGTCTTTGAACCAGTGGAGACGGATCAGAGCATGGGTGTTGGACGCCTCGACGATTTCGACTGTCTTGGTTCTGTTAAACTTATCATTTATTCTTGCAGCTTTCCGGATGGCGTGCTTCGGTGTCAAAAAGGCCCGGACAAATATTTGTTCCACGTAACCGAGTTTTCTTTCAACAATAGATTCAAATCCGGCCTTGTACACAGCCATTTCGTCTGAGGTAGCTTTTTTGGTCTGCTTCATGATGTCCAGGCACACCTCGGCACTGATCCAGTTATTTGAATCACTGAGAAACAGTTCTGGATCTTCGCCCTCATGCAGCTTTCCTTTTAAGGGTATCCACAAAAGGTGCAAATTCTCGGGGTTCTTGGCTCGGACATAATCTATGACCGCCTTGGTATTATGGCAGCTTACTTCAGGTTTCATGTAGAATTCCCCACAATTATTGGCTTCCGATCAACACGAGAACTATTCCAAAATTTTATTTATACACAGTTCTTTCTACAAAAGTCAATATATTCTTTGTATTTGAATAATATCTGCCCCATAGAGAACCTAGGGGCTTCGCCCCAATATTCCACTATGAGCCTGTTTTGTGGGGGCAGAGCCCCCACGCTACAAATGGACATCCGATAATGCGTAGCGTGCCCCCTCTGCGGGGCACCGTGCTGCTTTCACACGGCTATTTTAACAAACAGGTAATGCACCCGATACAATCGCGAGACGTGAACTTAGCTCCGCTTCGCTACGCAATTGGAATAGTGGAATAATGGAATGGTGGAATAATGGGTTTAAGTGGATTTTGGTCTTTTTATCTTCTACATCATGAGCGCAGGCTTCACTTCGTGTCCAATATTCCAATATTCCATCATTCCTTTCTCGGGATAGCAGCCAAGCTAATAAAGCGCTATAATGTCAACAGGTTGTAGAAATTCCGAGACGTTGAATTAGTTCGGTCTGTAAACCCTCAAACTGGATAACATGCCCTAACGGTCAATTCTGGGGATTGACTTTTGTCCTCTTTTTCAGTATAGGGCCGATGAGTGAGCAGTTGTCAAAGCGTTCTGTTGACGTTTTTCCTTCCTGTTTCTGGAAATCACCCTCGTAGAGGGCTCCATGACTACTTTGGCTCGTGTCCTAGCCCTTGATTCTTTATGGAATTGGAGGCAGCGGCTCAGGCTAAAACTCAGCCTGAGTAAATTGCTGCAACTCAGATTTAACGTCTTTCTTATGTCCATCTTTCCCATCTCCTTTACCAAAGTCTATATATGGATTCTCGCCAAACTCTATTTTTTCTCTAAGCCACAAGAAAAAACAATAATACGGCGAAACATCGCAAAGGTCATAAGGGACCGAAAGCCATCAGAGATCAATAAGATCGCTGATGAGGTTGTTCGAGGAATAGTCCAGCACTATCAGGAAAAAATGTTCAATGGGTTTCTTGCGATGCCCAAGTTTAGAAAGTTTCTCCATTCAAGGGTCTCTTTTGATGGGTATGAGCGCGTATTGCAAGATGCCCTCAAAGAAGGCAGGGGTGTCATCATAGCCACCGCGCATTACGGTGCCCTGGAATTCCTCCCTATTTATCTTGCTGTAATAAAATACGCTACGGTCACCATGGCAAAGTTCACGACTGAAAAGCTGAAAAATATCATAATTCCAAGGGCAAACGGAGACGGACTCGATATTATCGTCCCTGGCGATGTCACAAACGTATTGCACGAGGCGACTAAAGTGCTCACCCAAAACAAGATATTTGTAACACAGTGTGATGAAACGGACGAGTGGCGGGCAGATCGGAACCATACCATGGAGTTTCTGGGGAGAAAGATTCATCCCGACAGAATGCTAAAGGTTCTGTGCAAGAGAACCGGGGCTGTGCTCCTTTTTGGGTTGCTCCGCAGAGACAGTAAGAATAGATACGAGCTAATCTTGCACCGCGTGCCGGATGAGGGCGATGTGCCTATAAACGTTCGGACCCTCAAACTCCTTGAGGAATACATATACAGATACCCTGATCAATGGTACGAGTGGAAAAAATATCACAGGTTTGCCTGTGCGAGTTGAACACGCGTTTCAGATGCCCATTGACATCGAGTGAAAACCTGCTTTAGACATAGCTCATGATAAAAGATATATCGCTCAATTAAGAGCGTAAAGGACGCCCCCACCGCGATTTCCAGTTGTTCTGGGCCATGAAGTTGTTGGAAGAGTGGAAAAAACCGGCAGTAAAGCAAATAAGTTTAAGATTGGAGACAGGGTGGGAATCGGCTGGATTTATTCAGCTTGCGGAAGATGCAAGTTTTGCCTCGAAGGTAATGAGAATTTGTGTGAAAGTTTCAAGGCGACCGGCAGGGATGCCAATGGAGGGTATGCAGAGTATACTACCGTTTTAGAAGATTTTGCGTATAAAATCCCCGACGTTTTTTCTGATTCAGAGGCGGCTCCCCTTTTATGTGCCGGGGCGATTGGCTACCGGTCCCTGAGACTAACTGGCATCAAAGATGGACAAAACCTGGGACTTACCGGATTTGGGGCTTCGGCTCACCTTGTACTTAAGATGACAACACACAAATATCCAAACTCCAAGGTCTTCGTCTTTGCCAGAAGTGAAAAGGAAAGAGATTTTGCTAAGGAACTTGGGGCTGTTTGGGCGGGTGCCACCGAAGAGGAATCGCCCGAAAAACTGGATTGCGTGATTGATACCACACCAGCCTGGAAGCCGATAGTTGAAGCTTTGAAGAATTTGAAAAGCGGGGGAAGATTGGTGATAAATGCAATTCGTAAAGAAGACGTGGACAAGGAATATCTCCTGAAAATAGATTATCCGGTCCATCTCTGGCTTGAAAAGGAGATAAAGAGTGTGGCCAATGTGGCCAAGAGAGATGTCAGCGAATTTTTGGAGCTGGCGGCCGAAATTGCTATTAAACCTGAAGTTCAGAAATTCGGATTGGAGGAGGCAAATAAGGCATTGGTCGAGCTCAAAGAGAGAAAAATTAGGGGAGCTAAGGTTTTAAGAATTGATTAGGGAGGAGATTGACGATGCTCCTTTCTATTCACTCTTACTGTGGCCTGACATTAAGGATTGTACACTTGTTGCCGAGAAGGTAATACAAATTACTTTCTATATCGGCACATTATGGAAGAGCCTGAAATGACAGACAGCGAGAATCTATCCGACAACTCAGAGGTATCTGGAAAAGGTCACTGACGCAGAAGCCATGAGGTGGGTTGAAAATATGTACGCGTAGCCGGGGCAGGGGAGACGTCCGGAGTTAGTGGGCGGGGGTTTGATCCGTTCTCTTGGAGGTTGGTCAGAGGTATTGTCATTGCGTACTTTAAAGCTTTCTTGTCCTGACACGCCTTTTACGCTCTCGCTTAGATGTGCGGCGTGAAGAGCCCTTCTTTCTTGTAGTGGGTATCCAGCCTTCCTCTTCTCTCTCCGTTAAATCGGTCAGATTCATATCAGGCTGCGTGGCCATCTTCATCTTGCCTTCAAACTCTATTGAGTCTATGGTTTCCGCCCCGTGTTCGGCAGCAAAATCAGCAATATCCCTGTCGGAAGTAACCACAACGGCCCGCTCCCGTTCCCGGTTCACTATGCGCTTGATAACACTGTCGGCCAACTCCCCGGGGCGCGAAAAGACAACAGCGATTCCCTTCCAGCGGGTTCTTCGTTCCATGTGGATGTCGGCACCTGCCCCGTCAAAGACCACCGTAATGGGGTGTCGTTTGACCCTTTTATAAGAAGCCAGATATTCGAGCAGAGCCTCCCGGCCCTCCTCCAGACTGCGGCGGTCAATGTCGCTCAAGGCCGGAGACTGACGGATCAGATTGTAGCCGTCTATGAGGATGTGAAGGGACATTTAGTATTTGGGATCTCGGATTGCGGATTGCGGATTGCGGATTGAACATCATTATTCCAAGGTCGAAAGATTTGTACTACAAAGCTGCTTTGAGCTTTCAGCTTTGAGCTTGTCTGGGTTAGGAGGCTTTTAAGCGGGCAACCAGACGCCCCAAATCATCATTGGCGTAAAACTCAATTTCAAGCCTTCCCCGCTTTCCCCGCCTTACGATACGCACCCTGGTGCCAAGGTGCCGGGTAAGATCATCGGCCAGGCTCTCCATATAGACATCCTCTGATGACCGGGCCTTTGCACTCGAAGCCCCTGGCTTGCGGTCTTTGAGTTTCTTGACCAGGGTCTCGGCGGCCCGCACAGAGAGATTCTTAGAAACTATGCGGCGCCAGGCCTCTTTTTGCTGGGCAAGGGTCTCAGCACCCAGAAGCGCCCTTGCATGGCCCATGCTTAAGGTGTTGTTGACGATGTCTGTCTGGATCGGTTGAGGCAGATTCCGCAGCCGCAAAAAATTGGCTACAGTAGAGCGATCCTGACCCACGCGCTTGGCTACCTCCTCCTGGGTAAGGCCAAATTCCCTGATCAGGCGATGATAGGCCTCGGCCTTCTCCAGAGGATTCAAGTCTTGCCGTTGGATATTTTCCACCAAAGCCATCTCCACCATCTCGGCCCCAGAGACATCCTTGACGACCACCGGCACCTGTTTGAGCCCAGCCAAGCGACCTGCCCGCCAGCGGCGCTCTCCAACAATCAATTCATAGCCCGTGGGAACCGTGCGCACAACGAGGGGCTGAATAATCCCTTTCTCCTTGATAGAGTCTGATAAGTCCTTTAGCTCCTGTTCGGGCAAACGCCGCCTCGGCTGATACGGATTGGGCCGAATCGAGTCAATATCACAATAAAAAAAAGACCTTGGCTCAAAGTCCGATGCTTCCATGTCAGGTATGAGGGCGTCGAGACCCCGACCCAATGCCTGTTTTTTAGGCATACCGTGTCCTCCCACCATTCATGATTTCTTTGGCCAGGGCCAGATAGCTCTGGGCCCCCCGGGATGTGATATCGTATAGAAGTACGGGCTTTCCAAAACTGGGGGCTTCTCCCAGTTTTACGTTTCTCGGGATACGTGTCTCGAAAACCAAATTCTTAAAGAATTTCTCGGCTTCTTCGGCAACCTGATGCGAGAGGTTGTTTCGCCTATCGAACATGGTCAGGAGCACCCCTTCAATGACGAGCCCGGGATTCAGATGCTTCTTGATGCGCCTGAAGGTTTGAAGGAGTTGGCTTAGACCTTCTAAGGCATAGAATTCGCACTGCAGAGGAATCAACAAAGTGTGGGCTGCCGTCAGGGCGTTTACAGTAAGAAGGCTTAAGGAAGGGGGACAATCAAGCAGCATGTAAGCGTATTCGTCAGCAAGGGGTCTCAGGAGCTCCTGGAGGAAGGTTTCCCGATTTGGCTGTGAGACCAACTCCACCTCAGCCCCGATCAGGTCAATACATGCAGGAAGAACTTTTAGATGAGCCAGGTCCGTATCTACCACAAGGCCTTCAACGGAGTCCTTTTGAATCAAGCCGTGATAGAGGTTCTTAGAAACCTCGGCCTTGTTTATACCAACGCCGGTAGTCGCGTTTCCCTGGGGATCGCAGTCAACGAGCAGGGTCTTGCGCTCGGCCACAGCAAGGGCAGCGCCAAGGTTCACCGCAGTAGTGGTTTTGCCCACGCCCCCCTTTTGATTCGCTATGCAAATAATATGACTCACACCAAAATCACATGCCAGTGTGGGTTAATTGAGAAGAGTGCCTAAAGTGGCTAAAGTGAACTAAAGTGCCTAAAGTTAAAGCGATTTAGGAATTAAGGGATTGAGGGATTAATGGACTAAAATCTCATAGAATTCCTTCAATTCCTAAATTCACAATTCCTGAATTGCCAATGATTACATCCAAACTTTAGCTCACTTTGTATCATAACCCCACCCTTTTGGAAAGCCATAACACTCTGATGCAGCAAAAAACACCACCCAAACTTCTACTTGATTAATTCATGCTCGGCCATTATCCTATGTCTATCGGTTGAGTCTTTTTTTGCATTCTTTATGGGAACCCAATTGCGAACCCTCAATCATGTCACCAGCATAGGAAAGGTAAGGATGCGCCTCATCAAAATAACCGGTTTAGCCTTCCTAGTCACGGCTTTTGTTACCCAGGCTTGGCCCCAGGCCCACGCGGCTTTTTTTTCTCCTGCCTACTTGACCACCAAACAAGAAAGGGAGCTGGGCAAGAAACTCTTGCTCTTTGTAAAGAAACACCACGTACTCATTGAAGATCCCTCTATCGTAAACTATGTCAACAGGATAGGCCAGCAGATTGTGGCACAGCTCCCGTCCACACCCTTTGATTTTCATTTCTACATCCTCAAGGAAGATGTTTACAATGCCTTTGCCGCGCCCGCAGGCCACGTATTCATTAACAGTGGGCTCCTTGCTGCCATGGAGAGTGAAGAAGAACTGGCCGGTATTCTCGCCCATGAGATTGCCCATGTGTTATGCCGCCACATCTCCAAGCAGATAGAACGGCAAAAAAAAATCGGCCTTGCCACACTGGCCGGTGTTCTGACCGGAATTTTCCTGGGCGGAAGCGCCACGGCCGCGGGCGCTATTACCACGAGTTCCATTGCAGCCGGCCAGTCCCTTTCCTTGAAGTACAGCCGCGAGAACGAGGCTGAGGCCGACCAGGTCGGACTCAAATACCTGACCAAGGCTGGATACGGCGGTGAAGGGCTCCTGAAAATCTTACAGAAGATACGCGCCAAACAATGGTTCGGCCCTGAAGATATTCCCTCTTATCTGAGCACCCACCCGGCCATTGACACCAGGATGGCTTACCTTGACACCTGGATCCAGACCCACCCCGAAGGGGCCAAATCGGTTCGTCCCTTAGATCCGACGGGCTTCCGCAAAGTCCACACCAAGTTGATCGCCCTTTATGGCGATGCCGGGGCAGCCCAGAGCACATTTGATTCCCAACTCCGAAAAAACCCTGAAGACGCCTTGGCATATTATGGCAAAGGGCTTGTCTTCGAGCGAGACGGTAAGAAGGAAGAGGCGGTGGAAAACCTAAAAAGGGCTCTGCAGTTGCGCCCTCTGGATGCAGACATTGTCCGGGACCTTGGTAAGACCTATTTTCACATGGGCAACTATGCCAGCGCCTTGAAGACTCTAAACGGGGCCCTTGCCTTCAGCCCAAAAGACCCGGAGGGATGGTTCCTCTTAGGACGAGCGCAAATGGAGATGGGGGATCTGCAAGGGGCCCTGGACAGCTTCAAGACCCTTGTGAACACGGCACCCGATTACTTGCCCGGCACTTATTATTTAGGGGAAACTTACGGAAAGCTTGGCAACCTGGGGGAGGCCCACTACCACCTCGGAATTTACTATAAGGAAAGAGGACGATTTAAAAACGCGAAGTTCCACCTGAATCGTGCCCTCAATCTCCTGGCCAAAGATACTGAAAGGAGACTGACCATTGAGAAGGCCCTTAAAGAGCTTTCGGGGGCTCAAGGGCACGATCATAATGAGAAAAGTGCATGGTAAAGGTCCCACGCCCCTGGGTGGCAGACCGGAGGGCCGTTGAATAGCCAAACATTTTAGACAAAGGAATGGTTGCGTCTATGATCTGTATCTCACCCTTTCGTTCCAGGTGTTCAATCTTGCCTCCACGTGCATTAATATCCCCGATAACATCCCCCATGAAGGCCTCAGGGACCAGGATCTGCACAGCCATGATTGGTTCCAACAGAAGCGGCCTTGCCTTTTGAAGCCCCTCCTTGCAAGCCATGGAGGCAGCGACCTTAAAGGCCAAATGACTGGAAAAAGATTCTTTGTACGTGCCGCCAATTAGGGCAACCGCCACATCCACAACAGGATATCCCAGGAGCACGCCAGTTTCCAACGATTCCGTTACACCCTGTTCAATAGCCGGAACGAATTCTGCCGGCAACGATTCGTCAGGTAAGCTGTTTACAAACCAATTCCCCTTGCCACGCTCCCTGGGTGACAGCTCAAGTAGCACCTCGCCAAAGTGACGAATCCCCCCAATCTCTTTTTCAAATACGGCAACTGCCTGGGCCGCCTGCTCGACGGTCTCCTTACAGACAACATGAGGCTTGCCCACATTGACTTGTGTGTGGAAATCACGCCTTAAACGGCCCACCAGGATCTCAAGGTGAAGCTCTCCCATACCGGAGATGACAATCTGCCCGGTGTCCTCATCATGCTTGACCCGGAATGTAGGGTCTTCAGCCTCCAGCTTGCTAAGAGCCTGCTCGATTTTTTCCTGATCAGCATGCGTCCTGGGCTCCACAGCCACAGAGATCACAGGCTCGTAAGCATCGATCGGTTCAAGCACAATAGGGTTTGACGGATCACAAAGGGTGTCGCCAGTGACCGAGGCCTTCAGGCCTACGACCCCTACGATGTTTCCAACATGCGCCTCCCTGATACGCTCGCGCTTGTTGGCGTGCATGGCAAGAATTCTGGCCACTTTTTCCTTTGTTTGTCTGGTGGGATTGAGAATTTCGTCACCTGTATTTAGCCTGCCTGAATAGACCCGCACAAAGTTCAATCTCCGGCCCTGGTCCATCATGACCTTAAACACCAAAGCAGTTAGAGGCGATCCGTCTGAAGGGTGTGCCTTCTTCACTTGCGCTGTGTCGGGGTCTATCCCCTCCATGGGTGGCACATCCAGGGGACTCGGGAGAAAGTCAACAATACCGTCAAGAAGCGGCTGTATACCCCTATTCTTAAGAGCAGCGCCACAAAAAACAGGAACAAGCTTGAGAGAAGCAGTGGCCCTTCGGATGCCGGGAACAAGCATCTCGGTCGTCATAGGGGTTTCGGCAAGGTAGGCTTCCATTATTTGATCGTCAACCTCTGCCACTGATTCAACGAGCTTTTCCCGGTGCTTGAGGGCCGTTTCCATCAAGCCTTCGGGAATGTCAGTGGCCCTGAACGTTGCCCCCAGAGTCTCTTCATCCCAGATGAATTGTTTCATACCTAGCAGGTCAATCACCCCTTGAAAGGATTCCTCCATCCCTGCTGGTATCTGCATTATAAGAGGGTTGGCACCCAGACGATCACGCATCATCTGAACGGTTCCAAAGAAATCGGCGCCAGCACGATCCAGCTTATTCACAAATGCAATCTTGGGCACACGGTATTTGTCCGCCTGATGCCAGACCGTCTCTGACTGGGGTTGTACACCCCCTACCGCACAGAATACGCCAATCGCCCCATCTAAAACCCTGAGGGACCGCTCCACCTCAATGGTAAAATCGACATGTCCCGGTGTGTCGATGATGTGGATCTCAGCACCCTTCCAGTGGCAGGTTGTCACTGCCGAGGTGATGGTGATTCCGCGCTCTTGCTCATCCGGCATCCAGTCCATGACCGCCTCACCATTGTGGACCTCACCCATCTTGTAGGATCGACCCGTATAGTAGAGTATACGCTCTGTGATCGTGGTCTTACCTGCATCAATGTGGGCAATGATGCCGATATTGCGCATCTTGCTTGTGGGGAATGCCTTTTCCATTATGAGTTACCTGTTACTCATCGTTCGCTTAATAAATTCGTACTTAGATTAATTCTTATATGGACCTAAATCTTTATCCCGTTTTGGTTTCAGGTTTCAGGTTTCAGGGCACATGTAGGTTTCAGGTGTCAGTGTTCAGGTG
>JAUWXF010000003.1 GCA_030616475.1 Desulfobacterales bacterium | reverse complement strand
TGACAAAAACAATGAAATTTCAACAAGTTCGTTTTGGTCATTTTGTCATTTGGTATTCGAATTTGTTTCGAATTTCGAGTTTCGATATTCGGATTTTGCCTGAACATGACTTTTCGTTCAGGCACTAATTAATAAAGGAAGGTCCAATGAGATTTTGCGCAGTCGAATATGCAATTCCCACCAAGCTTGTAACCAATACCGAGATTATTCAGGAGATCATTTTTAGGAGTACACGTTACTTGACACAGAAGGCATTGGATTTGCTTGCATTCAGGCTCGACGAACTGTTCAAAAAGGCAGTGACAGAGGTGCGGTATCACAGAGCCAAGAACGAACGGGCCATTCAGTTTGGTATTGAAGCGGGCAACAAGGCCTTAAAGTCAGCCAACATGTCTCCAAAGGACATTGATCTGTTGATCTATGTGGGCGTTGGCAGAGGTTATATTGAGCCGGCAACGGCGAATGTTTTTCAAAAAATCCTTAAGCTAAACAAAGCCACGTGCTTTGACATATTGGATGCCTGTGCAAGCTGGCTCAGGGCGATTCATGTGGCGCATTCTTTTATCAAGACCGGCACGTACAGGAACGTGATGATTTTGAATTGTGAGTTTAACTTCCGGGAGTATGCGAATTTTGAGTTCAAGTCGCTCAAGGATATTGAATTCAATTTCCCTACATTTACGATCGGAGAGGCTGCAACTGCCACTATTGTCAGCGATTCACAGGATGATGACGAGTACTACGCCTCCTTCAGGACATGGGGAGACCAGCACACGCTGTGCAAGATACCACTGCCGCATTTCAGCGAATATAGCGATGGCGAGCTAAGGAAGGAAATTGAACCCCTCACGTTCTTCTCGTACGGGGAAAAGATTTTTAGATTTGTCTTTTCGAGGCTATGCAAGCATTACCGGGGAGACGCCGTGCTGAAAAGTTTCAAGCACGAGATCGTTTTTAGCCATGCCGCAAGTGATACTATGAGCGAAAAAGTGATCAAATCGTGTAACCTGGGCGAAGAGAAGGGTTACAATACCCACAAGCGATTCGGAAACACGGTCTCTGCATCAGTGCCGCTGGCCATGGGCTGCGCCTTGAAAGATGGAAAGCTGAGGAACAACACCAATGTCCTCATCGGTTTTGGGTCTGCCGGCGTCTCCACGGCATGGTGTAAATTCAAGTTCTTGACGTAATCGTGCTCACCGCACGTTCTTTGATTTGGGATTGCGGAATTACAATCCGAAATCTAAAATCCAAAATCCGAAATGCTATAGCTGGCTCAACTCCTTAGACCGCTGGGCCGCAGCGCGGACAGCTTCCACGAGATGCTCCTTCACCCGGTGGCTTTCGAGTACCCTGAGTGCTGCTTCAGTGGTCCCGCCTCTCGATGTTACCTTTTTTCGAAGCGAGGCAGCAGCCTCACCGGTCTCTTCCAGGAGCCTTATTGATCCCTTGATGGTCTCAAGGGTTAGCGTCAGGGCGCGGGAGGGTCTGAGCCCAAGCCCGGCCCCGGCTTCCACCAGCGACTCTACAACGTAAAAGATGTAAGCTGGTCCTGAACCACTCAGGGCAGTCACCGCATTTAGGTCTTCCTCCTCAAATTCAATCACCTTTCCGATGGCCTCCAGGATTGTCCGTGCCTCGCTTAGATCGGTCTCCTTTGCATAGCGGTTGCCGCTCATGCCGGCCATACCGGCCAGGACCAGGGCTGGCGTGTTGGGCATGACACGGACAATGGGAAGAAGCCCCTTTGAATTTTCATCCAGTGGGGTATATAGATGCCCTTCGATCCTTTTTATTGGAAAACCGGCGGCAATGGAGATGATGAGCTTTAGCCCCTTTATCGTGCGGGGAAAAGTGCTCGCAAGACCTTGCAGGACCTCATCCATATGCTGAGGCTTAACCGCCAGAATGACAATATCGACCTGGTCAAAAACTTCTATATTGTCTTGACTGGTATTGATCTCATACGTCTCTTTCAGTTGGCGCAGCCGCGCACCTCGCACATCAGTGGCCCAGATCTGCGCCGATCTACACAGACCAGATTTTATGAGACCATTGATTATGGCCTCTCCCATATTTCCCGCACCAATAAGACCGATCTTTTTGTCCAGCTTTTTCATAATGCCCTCCTCAACATGAAATCTCTTGATTGTATAGGGATTTCCTTTTTTCGAGCGGCGACGCGTTACATAAAATCCCCGCCTGCCAACGCCCCGTACGGCATGCAGCTTACACGCTAGCGTGCTTGGCAATGGCGGGCAGGGCGTAGCGATTTAATAACTTGACTTTTTGTTTGCAATTATTGTAGCAATAACAGGTTAGAATCTTTTCCAAAACTCGATTGTATAGGGATTTCCTTTTTTCGAGCGGCGAAGCCGCGTTACATAAAATCGCGTAGCGATTTTATAACTCGATTCTAAAATCTTCAAAGAAAGGGGCATGATGATGAGTAAAAACAGCAACTTGCATCTATTTTGTTTTCTCTTGATGTCGGCAATCTTTTTTGTCACATCCCAAGCATCTGCTCTTTTAACAGCGGAAGATGTCGCAAATCAAGTCAAAGAAGCCATGGCGGCTGGCGCAACAGCCGAAGATGCGGTTAAATCAGTTGTCGCTTCGGCCATTGTACAAGGGATGTGGGCAAAAGACTCAGCCGCCGCAGCCACAAAGGGTGCAGTGGAAGCCGCACTCGCTTTGGCCCGGGACATCAACGCAACGATCCAGGGTGCGGTGATGGGGGCTGCCAGCGGGGCGATCGCGACGGGCCAGGATATTAATACCGCCATTGAAGGAGCCTGTCAGGGTGCTATTAGCGCGGCGTCAGCGGCGAACGCGGATACCCGGATCGCGGCATGGGCGGCCGTTGGCGGTTCTGTGAACGCTGCAGTCCAATATAACCGGGATAGTGCCCTTGCTGTCTCTGCTGCAGTAAGTGGTGCGGTAACCGGTGCGGTCGCATCAAGGCTGAGTTCTGAAGAGATAGCCAGCGTGGTTTCTGGTTCTGCCCGGGGGGCAAACACTGCTGCCGTGGCCACTGGTCAGGATACAAGAGCCGTCGCGACTGCAGTTCAGAGCAGTGTCTATTTGGCAGCCGAAACCTATGGACTTGATTCTGCTAAGATGGCCATGATTGCTGCTTCGGCTGCCGATACAGCCGATACTACACCATCCGAGGTTTACTCACCCCCTGAGATGGCGCCCGCACCATGGGCTCGAGAAGGTCCGGCTATGCCCGCTCCTGAACCTGATCCAATAGAACCAGTGCCTGATCCAACGGCTATGCCTGATGCAATAGAACCAGTGCCTGATTCACCAGCAAGTCCGGTGTAGAAGCAGGGGCGGCCTTCGTGGCGCCCAAGTGAGAAAGTGGCGGGTAGCCTCCGGCCAGAGTCCATTCCCCGATTCTCTCCTACTAAATCTTGGAGGTGCCCGTGAGTGACAGCGCGAAGTATATACTATCCAGTAAACTACAGATAGTCACACGCCCTTATTTTTTCTTTGGTCTCACTTTTTTTCTGTCGTTCCTTATTTTTCCTGTTTCTTTTACTGGTGCCGAAGGGGATATCACGCTCTCACTCGATACAGAGGAACAATACAGCGACAACTTTTACAGGAGTGAAACAGATGAGACAAGCGTTTACACTACCATAATCAAACCCGGCATCACTGCCAGAGCCTGGACAGACCGGAGTTCCGTCTTCTTCGCTTATTCGCCTACCTTTAACTACTACAGTGACGACAGCGACAGTATCGATGCCTCCAAGGATGATTTTGTCGGACACGAGTTGAGTTTTATGGCGGAAACCACGTTCTTTGAGCGGCTCAAATTGAGCCTCACCGAGAGGTATACGGAGACCAGGGAGCCCGGTGCTTACGACGTATGGCGCCAAAGTGAAGCAGACAGGGAAAGATATAGTATTAATCAGGTGAGCCCTTTTCTGACCTATGATTTTGCGGAAAAGTTTGCCGCCATCCTCGGCTATCAATATGAGGTCTATAATTACGAGGATTCCGAGGACTCCCATGAGCACCGGGGTTACTTCACACTCCGGTATCATTTTGATGATCGAAATTCCCTCGAACTGGAAGAGCAGTACTGGGCAAGGCGATATCCCACGAATCCGGACTATGACTCCAGCCAGACCAAGCTTATATTCAGGCGGGCACTCAGCGATTTTCTCAAGTGCGAGATCGGCGGTGGTTATCACGACCGTAAATTTGAATCAGGCAGGACCTGGGTCCAGGACTTTGACGGCTTTATTTACCGCCTGGCACTGACAGGGGAATCGGACGCCAGCAAACTCTTTCTAAGTTACAGGAAGAACCTGAATGATGTTTCAAAGGGGACCACCTACTTCGAGGCCCACAGGGCTACCCTGAATGTGGAACATATCTTGCTAGAGAAACTTACGTGCAGTCTGGGTGGTTATTACCAGAAAAATGATTATGAGACCACCACCATATCTTCCGAGAGCACAGAGCTGCGAGAAGATGAGATCTGGAATGGTCATTTTGGAATAAGATATTGGATTGCTGATTGGCTGTCCGCTGGAGTCTACTATGAATACACGGACAGAGATTCCAATATCACAGGGGAAAGCTATTTGGAAAACAAGGTTTGGGGAAACATAAGATTTGAATACAGCACTGCCAGAAGAAAGTAATGACAAATATATACCTTGAACGGGCATAATTGGAGCTTTTTTTATCCTGTGTAGGACCGGGCATAATGTGTTGCTAAATCCGAAATCCGAATATCGAAATCCGAAACAAATCCGAATTTTCAAATTTCATAATGTTTCAAACTACACAGCACTGTATTTGTTTTGAATTTCTGATTTTGGTAATTTGATATTGTTTCGTATTTCGACATTCGTATTTCGAATTTATTTGAACAACAGCCCAAACTCGATACGACGCGGGATTCTTAGAAACGCCATTTTTGAGCATGCGCAGTATATCAACCAAAATCATAACCCTTTTCTTGACCTTTGTTTTACTCTGTTGGGCGGTATCTGCATTTGGGCAAAAAGGAAAATACGTATTGGGTATTGGCGATAAGCTTTCCTTTCTTCTTTATGCTGGCGGAGAGCTGCAGCTCAAGGCTGGAGGAGCGATCATGCTGACCATTTCCGAGGATGGCACCATCACCCTCCCTTTTCTGGGCAAGGTCAGGGCCGATGGCTCGACCATTGACCAGCTAACACATGAGATCACCACGCGTTTAAAGGCGGACTATTTTGTTAACCCTCAGGTTATTTTGTCGGTCGTCGATTACCGGAGTAAAAAAGTCTATATCCTGGGCGAGGTGAAAAACCCCGGGTCTTATGGCATGGAGCATGAAAACACCAGCCTTATTGAGCTGATATCCATGGCCGGCGGGGCCACGGAGAAGAGGGGCAAGAAAGCTTTTGTGCTTAGGGGGGCATACGAGGATATTGCCTCCGGCGGCAAGATTAACGAACTGGTTGAGAAACAAGAACCGATTGTGGCGGACCTGCAAAGACTCCTGGAAAGGGCGGATCTCACCGCTAACGTAAGACTGCGGCCGGATGACGTGGTTTATATTCCGCCCAGGATATTCGTAGACATTGCCCAATCCAAGATATACGTGATGGGACACGTGAACAAACCCGGTATCTATGAATTCCAGGATGGCATCACGGCCCTCAACGCCTGTCTCCTTGCAGGGGGGTTTGCCAGGTTCGCTGCCCCCAACCGGGCCACTGTAACCCGTTTTGAGAATGGGAAGAAGACGATTATCAAGATTGATTTAAGCGACGTTAGAAAGGGCAAGGCAGACGACATCATCCTGGAGCCGGGAGACCGCGTCTATGTGCCCAAGTCGTGGTTATGAGCAGAGAGCAGAGAGCAGAGAGCATAGCGCATAGTGCAGAGCGCATGGAGCATGGCGCAGAGAGCATAGTGCAAGGAGAAAATTATTAAGACAATCACGAAAACACGGGCATCCTTCATTCCTCGGTTTACACTTATCAAGGATGCGGGCGCCAAGAGATAAGTTCTTTTGTTCCTACTTTTTGGTGTCAGGTGTCAGGTGTCAGGAGCGACAAACGCCAGATCTGAAACCTGAACACTGAAACCTGAAACCTGGGGTGGTGAAAAAAAGTGTAAACTACTTTATGGCGAAAATGAAGGATGCCAAAACACGTTAGGGATTGATCCCTTAATTCCTTAATTCCTCAATTCCTTAATTGCGATTATGGAACGATCTGTCCAAGATCCGAGCCAGAACATCCATCTCTCCGACTACCTTTATGTTATCAGAAAGCATAAAGGGGTGATCCTGACATGCCTTTTCATCGTGGTTGGCCTGGTCACCGTATTCAGCTTCACCATGACCCCGGTTTACAAGGCCACGGCCAGGATGGTGATTGACAAGGAGACCAAAAAATCCCCCCTGACCGGGGAGCAGCTCGATTATGAATCCTACGCGTCCGAAAGTCTCACCTTCCAGACGCACTTTAAGTTGATCAAGGGCCGTCCGGTCCTGTCCAAGGTCTATGAGATTCTTAACCTGAAAGACAGGGTGCGTGAGGATTCCTCCCAGGGAATGTTGTCCGCGTTCATGGGCAATATTCGGAAGAATGTCAAAAAACTGACTCTTATTATCCGGGGCGAATCATCCAGCCGTGCAGGGGAAGACGAGGTGGTCGATCCGGTGGAAATACTTGCCGGCAAGATTGACATTGAACAGGTGCGAGACACCCGTTTGTTAACCGTTAGCGTGCAGGATGAGGACCCTGCTATGGCCCGGGCCATCGCCAACACGCTGTGCAAGGCCTATATCGAATACAATATGGATGTCCGCCTCGAGGCAACACAGCGGATCTTGTCCTGGTTGGGCGACCAGATGGGAAAAATGAAACAAAAATTGGAAGAATCAGAAGCCAGGTTTTTGGCGTTCAAAGAGCGGGAGAAGATATTTTCCATCAAGGGCAAGGAGAAGGTGCACAGCCAGAAGATCGAGGAGATAAACGCCTCATACATCAATACAAGGGCCAATCGAATGGACGTGGAAGCCAGGATGGCAGAGATGAAAAAGTTACTTGCCGGTGATGAAATCATGGAGTTTCCGCCCGGATTTGCCAGGAACGATTTGTTGACCTCACTCTACCAGGAACAGGCCTTCCTTGGCATTGAACTGAAGAAGAACCAAAAGGTGTATAAGAGCAAGCATCCCAGGATGGTTCAGATCACCACCAAGTTAGAACAGATCAAGAATCGGTTTCGCTTAGAACTTGAAAAGGTCCTCTTAGGCCTGCGCTCGGAGCTTTCGGTCTTGGTAGCCAGGGGAAAGGCCCTTCAGGAGGCATTGGAACAGTATGAAAAAGATGCCTTGGAGACCAATAAAAAGGAGGCACAGTACACAATCCTGGAAAGAGAGGTCAACACCAACAAAGAACTCCACAATATGATGTCCGCCAAGTTCAAGGAGTCCATCATATCCCAGGGGATCGAGACTGCAAACATCCGGCTGGTAGAGCCGGCATCGACGCCGACACACCCCTTTAAGCCGAGGAAGAAGCTGAATATCCTCCTGGGCATCATCTTCGGCCTCATGATCGGTGTAGGTTCTGCCTTCTTTCTGGAATACTTGGACCAGACGGTCAAAAATCCGGAAGACATCGAGCGCCATTTTGAGCTTCCCGTACTGGCCGTCGTCTACGATGTGTCAGAAGACTAG
The DNA here is from genome assembly GCA_030616475.1 of Desulfobacterales bacterium. Lineage (GTDB taxonomy): Bacteria > Desulfobacterota > Desulfobacteria > Desulfobacterales. Next base: position 59,477 of record JAUWXF010000003.1, on the reverse strand, counting down.
AGTCGCGCATGAGAATTCCTTTCTTCTCTGAAAAGACGTCTTCTAAGTCTAAAAGGGTCAAGCGCCCGCCCGTACCTCGTCATGCGGATTTCAGCCTTATATCCCATTTCGCAGAGTCCTTCAATACGCTCAGGACAAACCTCCGGTTTGCCAGGCTCGATACCCCGGTAAAGGTCCTCCTGGTCACAGGGGCTGCCCCACTTGAGGGAAAGACCACTGTGGCGGTGAACCTTGCCGAGTCCTTTGCCTTTGCAGGCCAGAAAACCCTCCTTATGGAGTGTGACCTGAGGCTTGAGACTTTTAGTAATTTGTTTCCCTATGATCCGAAAAAAGGGCTCTCAAGCCTCATCTCTGAAACATTTGACACCGCTGTTGAAAAAGGGAGCCTCGGCAGGCTCAGCATGGGCGATCTCATGACCCTGATCGACCTTCAGGAAAAGACCGGCACCCTGACAATAGCCGACAATAGCGATGCCTATCAATTCTCCTTTCACAGGGGGAAGCTGGTTTCATCGGTCTGGAAAGACCGCCCCGAAGACGAGCGTCTTGCCTCTGTGCTCATCAGCAGCAATAGGATCACTTCGGAGCAAGCCGCAGAAGCCCTGAACAGGGCAGGCGAAACCGGACAGCGGCTCGGTTTCATCCTGGTCAACATGGGTATCGTACCCCCTGTCCATTTGAGTGGGCCCATCAGGCTTCAAATCATGGACACACTTAGTCGTGCCTTCAACCTTTCAGAGGCCAGGTACAGTTTTGAAAAAACCTCGCACGTTATGTACGAGCGGGACATCATCGACCCAATCAGATTCGGAGGTATTCTGACTGATGAACTGCCGGGGCTTCGCATACGCCCCTTCCTTTACGAGCAAATAGCCTCTTCGACCGTCAAGACGGATGTAAAGGACCTCTATGTCCTGCCTGGCGGTCCCACACCCCCGAATCCGTCCGAGGTGCTTGGTTCAAGGCGCATGTCTGCGCTTATGAGCATGCTCAAAGATGCGTTCGACTATGAGGTCTTGATCATCGATTCGCCGCCGGTAACCTCTGTGAGCGATGCCTTGATCCTTTCGGCCTTTGCAGATGGTGTGATTATCACAGTATGTGCCGGAAGTCTCAACCGGGCCATCATTCACAAGGCCGTGGACCAGCTCAAGCAAATCAACGCACCCATCTTGGGATTTGTCTTAAACCGCATGAATCCAAGGGAAGAAAAACAGTACTACAGCTATTATTACAAGTACTACAGAGACTATTATCATAAAGAGAAAAAGCAGTAGGCAGTAGTGAGTAGGCAGATAAGAATTCAACGGACGCTACCCAAATTTGGACTCCTTTCAAGGCCTCAGCCGCAAATCCGAAATATAGAATATGATGCATGGTAAATAGCAGGAATCACAAACCGTATCATCGAAACATTCCTTTTCTAAAGACTGTTCTCACTTTTTCCATTCTCCTTTTCTTTGCAACCTGCAGTTACTATCTCTACCGGATGTTTATGGGTGACTACTATATCACACAGGCAAGAGAGATTGAGAAAGGAAAAGAGTGGAACACCGCCATCCCTGCCTATCGCAAGGCAGTCGAATATGCGCCCGGCAACCCTGAGTATCACTTTTTGTTCGGAAAATTCTATCTAAGATTCGCAAAAGCAGCCAATGATAGGGCACTCAAAGAAATGTTGTTTCAAAGGGCCTGGTGTGAGCTTGAGAAGGCAAAAAAAAGGTCTCCCAATGAGGCACGCACCTATCTGGCCCTGGCACAGACCTCGGAAGCCATGTTGCATCTGCAATCAACCAACCTTTACCCCGTTAAATCCGATAGCTATTTAACCGGGGCAATAGACCCAACAAACACAATAAACACAAAACCCGAACAATACTACCGTACGGCAGTCTCCCTTTATCCCAACAGCACACAATATCGTTATTTGTTTGCCGGGTATTGCAAAAGAGCGGGACAACCTGACGAGGCGTTAAGACAAGTCAAGACCATGATCACTCTCGATCCGAGTACAAACAGATATATACGCCGCAATCCATTCTGGCAGGTACCCGGTATTGACGAAGCCGTAGAAAATGGCCTCCGGCAAGCCTTGAAGAATCGTTTTACCCGCAACAGTGCCGCCGGTGTATTGGCCTCCCGGTTGGCCGAAAAGCAGAAGTGGATAGAAGCTGCGCGTGTCTACAAACAGGCAATGCCGGAAGGTGTCTTTGCCGACCGGACCGCCTATTATCTCAGGATGGGGCGATATTTGCTGCGCGGAGGCAAAGAAAAAGAGGCCGAGGCCTATTTTTTGCAAACGCTTGCTTCAGCCTCTGACCGGGCTGTTGTGATAAAACCTTTCATAGGAGACTACAAGAGGGCCGGGAAATTTGATGATCTCTTTGCCCTGTTTGAAAAGCTCAAAGAGCGACATCCAGAGGTGGTCGAAATTGATCTCTATTGGGCACAGGTGTTATACAAGCAAGGGAATTACCAGGATGCCCTGTCCCATCTTGATCGTTTTCTGAAAAGGAAAGAGACCGCCGAGGCCGATTACTGGATGGCCATGATCTATGAAAAATTAGAGAAACCTTACAGGGCCGAAACCTATATTAAGCGGGCGATCAAGTGGGAGCCGGAAAGCGCTCTGTACCACCACTTTTACGCCGGTCTCTTATATAAAGCATGGCGCTTTGCCGAGGCCCTCAAGGAGGCTGATGCAGCGGTTCGGGCATCAGATAACAAGAATGCCTGGTATCTGGACCGTAAGGCCTGGATACTTTACCGGATGAAGCGTTATGAAGAATCGATAAAAACCTGGAAGTTGGCCGCTAATTTGAAACCAGGACACAAAGCCTTCCGTCGCAATATGGACATGGCAGCAAAAGCGTCCAAAGAGGCATAACGGCCAATTTTCGGGAATTCCAAAGATAATCACGAAAGCACCAAAGAAACCAACGCAATGCGCAAGCTCCATTCTACAAATCAGCTCAGTTACAGACATGGAAAAAAGGAGGTTAGAACAGTTGTCCACTGGTTTTCGTATTTTCGTATTTTCGTGATGAACAAATTTTTTGCGTTTCTGTCTATAACATAACCAGCTATAATAATTGGATATATTCTGCTGCCATTCGATGCAATCGAAGAGGCGGAGCTGTGCGTGCGCAAAGCGCACAGCTGAAAGCTCAAAGCTCAAAGCTGAAAGCTGAAAGCTCAAAGCTCAAAGCTGAAAGTTCGAGACCTTTGCATAACTCCTTTGAGCGGCAATTATGAACTTTTTGGGGTACCCATCCAGGCGAAGGGAACGGCCCACGCCGGTGGGCAAATCCTAAACTGTTTGAGGCCCTAGTGCCCCGTCTCATAAATTCCGTATTCCAAATTGGCAAAATGAAATGTTGTCAACTTGGTTACATTTAATCCACTTATCAGAGACGGGGAAATCCGAAATTCGAATACCCGCCTGCCAACGCCTGAGACAGCATTCAGCTTATGTGCCGGCATCTCTGGCAATGGCGGGCAGGTCGAAACTCGAAACAAATTCCAATGACCAAAATCTTAAAATTCCAAAACACTAATGACTTCAGTCTTTTAATATCGGATGCAGGGCTTGGGTATCGTCCGGTTTGGGTTGATGTTTTGGACATTTGAGCATTCGGATTTGCGGCTCACGCCTTGAGAACAGTACGGATTTGTTTCGGATTTCGGTTTTCGATATTCGGATTTTTTGTATGTGGTTGCTCTGATTTATGGAAATCTTAAATTGCCAAAATCGTGCATAGAACTTTTGAGACACTGCACTAGGGATTTTTACCTGTCACAATAATAAGATCGAATATTGAATACCAATGTAAAGGTTTGACGATAGTACCACCGCCAAGCCTATCCACCAGACGTTTTGCTTCGTATTGAAATTCAGGTGCAAAGAATACTGTATTTTGCAAAAAGTCAGGCTTGGGCGCGTGATCGATTCTTTTTATCTTATAACCCATGTTTGTAAGCCTTTTTGCCATGTATTTAGCAGAATTCAAATTGCCATCTCCGCTAAGTACCTTGATCTTTATTCTCCGTATATCTTTTCCTATGTCATACGATTTAGATGAAAAGGTTTTATGTTTCAGTTGAAGCGTATCTATTTTTTTTGCGAGAGCTTGGTTTTGATCTCTAATTGCTTGGTTCTCTTCTTTTAACTTCTTTATTTCCTCATTCAAAACCCTGTTTTGATCTTTGATGCTTGCCATTTCGTTCTCTTTTTCATCTCTAATCCCTTGATTTTCTTTTATTAAGACACTTATTTGTTTTTGTAAATTTACGTTCTCGATTTTAAGCTTCTCCATCTTATTCCACATTTCGTCTTTGCTCATTTTCAATTTTTCTATTTCTTCTTTTGAACTACCATCCAAACGTTCCAAGAGAGCACAACCTTGAAAAGTAAAACCTAACTGGAGAACAAGAATAATTAAATAAACTCTGAACATTTTCTCCTCCTATAGTATCTCGGAATTTTTACAACTTATTGAATCATAGCACTTCCGCCTGCCACCGCCACGTACAACATCCCGCGAAGCACCTATAGAAACAAAATAGCAAGAATTAGGATCAGGTTCAAGGAAAAATAGTTCACCTCTGACCTTCGGTTCACCGCAACACATGGATATACCAAGAATCACAGACCGTATCATCGAAATATCTCTTATCGCACTACTTGTTTTCACTCCGCTTGCCCGGGGTACGGTCCAGGTATGGGCGGTATCGGTCGCGCATTTTATCACCCTGGTCATGCTCACCGCGTATCTGGTGCGGATCATCTTTGATGCCCAATTCCGGTGGGTGAGGACGCCCCTCGATCTTCCGCTGATCGCTCTTTTTGTTCTTGCCGTTATCTCGTCCTTTTCTTCCATCGAGGTGTATGCCAGTCTTCATGCCCTTATGAAACTTGCTAATTATATCATCCTCTATTTCATCATCGTTAACACCATAAGGCAACGGGATCAGGTGCGGCGCGTGGCCTATACCATCGCCATTGTAGGGAGCTTTCTCGCCCTTTTCGGCATGATCAAATACCTGGCTGAAATTTCCCCGCCCTGGTGGGACTATGACGTAAAATGTAATGGGGTGGTGGCTACGTTTGGAAACAGGAACCACTTGGCCGGATACGTGGAGATGGCCATTCCGATAACGGTCGGCCTGCTGATAGCAGCAAGAAAGGGTTGGGCAAAAGCGCTGTTCGCTTTTGCCTTCTTTTCCTTATGTATTGCTTTGACATTATCATTGTCCCGTGGTGGGTGGATGTCTGGAATCTTTGCCCTTAGCTTTATGCTTATTATCTATCTTCTAAGAAGTAAGAGAAAATATAGAGGCATGATGGTTACTGCGGTGGCAGTGACAACGGTTGTGGTTCTGACCATCCTGGCCAGCACACCGGTGATAGAACGACTGGAGACGTTAACTCGCGGTCGGGATCTGCTCGGCTCACAGGCCAGGACGGCCGTCTGTGCGAGGACTATCGACCTCATTCGTGACCATCCGTTCCTTGGGACAGGGCCGGGGACCTTTCCCACTGCCTTTACGCCTTACCGGCCCGCGGGCGTGAACGCAAGATTTCTCCGTACCCACAACGATTATCTGCATTTTGTCTCAGAGACCGGCATCCTAACAGTCGGGATCATTTTGTGGTTAATGATTGCGACCTTTTGGACCGGCATCCGAAAGATCATGGCCGCCAACAGCCGGCTAACCCTGGGAATAACCCTTGGCTCACTCAGCAGCATCGTGGCTATCACCGGGCACAGTGTGGTAGATTTCAATCTCCACGTCATGGCAAATGCCATCCTGTTTACGGTTCTGGCAGGGCTGCTTATGGCAGTGATTTCCCCCCCTCCCCTAAATGATCCTTCCCGGTATTTAACCGGGATTTGACCACAAAGCCAGACTGGCCAATTAAGATAGGGCCAGATGAATTTTTATGGCTCTTTCAATTTCGGCCATCCCTTTCTTTCCTATTGTCCCGATTAATTTCACGATCCTGCTCTTGTCAAGGGTGCGGATTTGGTCAGCTTTAACCTTTGAAGTTTTCGGCAGTTTTCCAGCTCGTTTGGGCAAAAGCACCTCAAAAGGGTAGATCCTCTGGACGTTCTTAGAAGTTATAGGCAAAATGGTTACCGTTCCCGAGAATTCGTTGTTTTTGTTGTTGGAGACAATGACAACCGGGCGGGTCTTTGAAATCTCTTTTCCCACAACCGGATCGAGGACGGCAAGACGTATTTGCCCCCTTTTAATATTCATCCCATCCTTCCAGATCGGTAGGCTCAAACTCTTTTGTTATGGCAAGACTCTCTGCCTTCCTGGCTTTATAGCCTTCTTTCAGTAGTTTCTGTATTTGATCATTTTTCATTTTTTCAATCCGTTGTCTCAAGGCTTCAGTAATGAAACGGCTCTTTTTTCTGGGTCCCACTAACCTATCTAACTGGTGAGCCAAGTCTTCTGGAAGCGTGATATTTAACCGAACCGTATCCATAATGCACCTCCATAAGGGGATTATTTTATGTATTTGTAATACATCATATTATGAAGGACCTGTCAAGGGAAAAATACAGCTCTGTTTCGCGGCTGCCCTCAAAGTTCCTCAGGAAAACCTTGACGTAATGGCCATATTGCTGTACGCTTAGATGTACAATAATCGAAGGGAGAAAAAAGATGCAAAAGCTAACCATAACCGAAGCAAGAAATAAGTTTATGAAGCTTTCTGATAAAACCGCAGATAATCAGATTATTGCCGTTACCCGAAGGAATAAAGAAATTATGGCCCTTATGAGTTGGGAATTGTACGAGGGTTTATTGGAAACTATGGAGATATTGGCTGATCCGGAACTCATGGGGAACATAAAGAAGGGGATAGAAGAGATAAAATTCGGTAAAACTTATACCATTGAGGAATCGCGTAATAGGTTGGGACTGTGACATACAAGGTGGAAATAACGGATGTATGTCTTTCGCTTATTGAAAAGATACCTGACAAAAGAATTCAATCAATAATCATGGATGGGATCGAGGCACTGAAGACAAGCCATGTGTGCTTTTCGCTTTTCGCTATGCTCGTTGCTCTTTGCTCTCTGCGCATTACAAGGTAGTCAACGTGGTCAACAACGTTCCCAAGTTCGTCTTCATGAAATCCTGTCTACTTGTTGATGAAAGAGTCAAGAGCAGACTTGAGCCCTTTTCGCTTTACAAAGTACCCCTGGAGAGTCCCCGAAAGCACGCGAAAGTTAAAAAGTAAAGAACGTCCCCCAAAACCCCAATGTCCTGACCCAAATGACCCTTAAGGTCATCGATGTCGTGAGCCTTATCACCTATCACGGCGCAGCCTTCTGCGCCTCGAACGAGAGAAGCGAGTGGGCGGTGAGGAAAATATCATCAGACAGCCGGCAGCGAGCGCCCAGAGAACAAATGTCAATATTTCACGAGAATGTCCCCAACTTTACCCCCTTGATCTCCTGATCTTTTCGTGATAAGGTTAATTAAAATGGGTTTTGGGAAGGAGGAGGGACAAAAAATGAACAATACTGTTGAAACCATAGTTAAAATGGTAGAGTCGCTGCCAGAAGCCTTGCAAGAGCGTGTCGTAAATGAATTAAGATCCGTTATTGTGGAGGCGAATGACGAGGCCGAATGGGATATGCAATTTGAGCGTAAACATGAAGGCTTGATGAGTGCTGCCCGTAAGGCAAAACAAGAGATTGCTCAAGGTGTAGCGGAACCGATGGATTACGAAAAGTTATGAAATCTCAGACTCTCCCCTCTTTTTGGACAGCATACAGATCGTTGCCTGAGAACCAAAAAAAAGAGGCAAGAAAGGCATATCATTTATGGAAAGAATCTCCATTTCATCCGTCCTTGCGTTTTAAATGTGTTAATCGCAAAGAGCATGTTTGGTCGATTAGATTCATTCAATAAAGGAGGTGATGGATATGCCAGAGATGGCTATCAAGGGTATTTATCGTGATGGGAAGATTATACCTCAGGAAGACATTCCGTTTAAAGAAGATATGAATGTCATTATTGTCTTTACTGAAAAATATGATGAAGATGAAGCACGTTATCATGAGCATGGATGGCAGGTAGCAGAAAGACAGGCTTCAGAAAATTATAAGGCGGGGAATATAAAGTCGGCAGACAGTGTTGAGCAAATGTTCGAAGAGATTGAGAGGAACATCAATGAAGATTAAATGGTCTCCCAACTATGAGAGGTCGTTATAGAAATTTGATAAGAATATGCGCGTCAAAGTCAAGAAAAAACTAGAATTGTTTATTGAGAACAAAAAACATCCTTCGCTACGATATAAGAAAGTTAAGGCTCTAAAACATGAAAGACCACCTGTTTGGGAGATCTCTATTGATATGGATATAAGGATCACTTTACAAGAATTCAATGACCATATTTACTTAAGGAATATTGGGGGGCACAACATTCTGCCGTAGCCAGCAATAAATCGTTACTTGTCGCTCTGTACTCGTAACCCAATGAGCTTTCCGCTTTGCGCATTCAGCTTTTTGCTTTCAGCCTTCAGCCTTGAGCCTTCAGCTTCGCCCTCTGCTCTATGCGCTCCACTCTCTGCGCTCTGCCCATACAACTACAAAGCCACCAGGCTTGCTGTTTATACTGAATTGTCAAGAGGAAAGATTTGACCCCAAATCTTCGTCCATATTTAACCGGGGCCCTATGCCCGCTCATATGGGTTCACTAATAACCGATAACAAATAACCAATAACTTTACTCTCCGCCCTTTGCTCTCTGCTCTCTGTGCACTACAAGGAAGTCAACTTAGTCAACAACGTCCCCAAAGTTTTCCCTTGACAGCTACAAGGGAATATGGGATGTTGTCAAACAATGCAATTTTGGAATAACGTTATCTCGACCTGTCAGCTAAGTGACAACATGAGCGTTAGGAGTTCCGGGTAAACAACCCCCACGTTTGCCTTCACAAAGATGACAATTTGTTGTGAGATTTGGTGATTTAGGCAACAAAGTGCGCCAGCGTCCCCAGGCATAGGCGTGATGGAAAGGCATATAATATGTTGGATAGAAAGATAAAAGATGAAATATTGTACTGCTTGAAAAAGGAAAAGCTGCATAAAATAATTTTGTTCGGATCTCATGCATATGGAACCCCTTATGCAGATAGCGATATAGATTTGCTCATTGTATCTGACAACGAAGGCATGAGCAAAAATTATAGGGATTATTTGAAGAATAAGAATAACATTTCTAAAAAACTTTTGGGAATAAGAAAAAAATATCCGCTCGATCTCATGGTTTACACCAAAGATGAGTGGGCTTTCCTCAAAGCTTCAAGAAGTTCATTTATAAAAGCCATAGAAGAACAAGGTATCGATCTTTTATGAAAGATGGAACGAAATCTTGGATGGCATTCGCTGATAGAGATCTCGTAGCAGCAAAAAGTCTCCTTGAAAACGAATATATTGCCAATGTTGTGCTCTTTCATTGCCAGCAATGTATTGAAAAATGTTTGAAGGCAATCCTTGAGGAGCATGAGATTCAGGTCCCAAGAATACACAGTGTTGTTCGCTTGTTTGGAATAATCATTGAAAATATACAATTGACATTTAAAATTGATGAGGACGCTCTCAACTTTGTGGATGATATATACATCGATACAAGATACCCCAGCGGTCTTGGTTTATTGCCTTCTGGTTTTCCTTCGAAACAAGAGGCTGCTGAAGTCTTGAAAATTGCCGAAAATATTTATGATAATGCCGTTTTGTATTTAAGCAGGAAGGGATAGTGTTTAGAGCCCCGCGTCCCCCTTTGAAAATTTTTCGCTCTCTGCACCATACGCTTTAATCTTTTTTCGCTTTCAGCCTTGAGCCTTGAACTTTACCCTCTGCCCTCTGCTTGCCCCGCTTGCCCCGCCCGCCCCGCTTGCCCTGTGGAATGCGAAGCATATTCCTCTGGGGTAGGTCGCAATGAACGTACCGGGGTGAAATCCTATGGCATATTTCAGCGGGCCCTCTGCTCCATGTTTACCCCGCCCGCCCCGTAGGTCTTTTGGATCGTACTGGGGTTAAATTTGAAACTATTTAACCGGGGCGCTCTGCACTCAAGGAAGTCAACATAGTCAACAACGTCCCCAAAGTTGCCATTCCTGACAAAGTGGCCGGAGCTGAGCAACCTTCAATTCTTAAGGTAATTGAGGAGGCAAGGCTGCTGGTTCAATAGACTAAATGTAACGGATAGAACGTCAAATGTTGAAAACCCTCCCTTTTGTGAGACCTGAACCCTCCGTTTTGCTTCACCGGGCCATCAAATCGTGTCTACTTGACCCCTTTTCCCCAGATCTTTCTAGACGGAGGCAAGAAAGCTCTTGACAATGACCGATGAACGCTTCATTATTCGCAATAAGGTCATATTCCTTATGCACATTTAAATGATGAAAGGAGAAATCATGAAGATTTTCGGCTATACGGCAGTGGTGTGGAAAGAAGCCGAGGATTATGTGTCCAAATGCCCGGAACTCGGAGTGGCTAGTTGTGGGGATAGCTTTGATGAAGCTGTCCGTAATTTGCGGGAAGCTGTGCAATTGTATCTGGAAAATGCGAAAGAGTTGGATATAATTGATGAGGTGGAGGAAAGCTTGACCACTAAGGAGAAGTTTACGGCGCATTTGGAAGCGATCCTCTAATTATGAAACTTGCCATAGTTTCAGCCAAAGAAGTGATTGGAGCATTGCGGGCAGCAGGTTTTGAGGATGCTCCAAAAAGGGGAAAAGGAAGTCATATTGCAATCCACAATTACTTCTGAGCCTTACTTTGAGCATTCAGCTTCGAGCGCCCGCTTTTCTCCTTTCCAAATGAGTTACTGATTTACAAATGGAAGTCCCTAAGGTCACTACAAGTTTGTGCCTAAGGTCAGTCCTCAAAAAGGAAAGAATGTTGAAATTTCATGGATGTCCCCAAGTTTGACCCTAGTAACCGATAACAAATAACCAATAACTGCCCCGTCCAAAACAGAGGAGCCGCGAAAGTTAAAAAGTAAAGAACGTCCCCCAAAAGCAAAGAACGTCCCCCAAAAGCAAAAGAAGAACGTCCCCCAAAACGTAAATCGCACAGCGATTTTATAACTTGACACGAAGGCCTGTGTGCAATACAATAAGTTTGTAATGAGATACAAGGAGGTGGGCGCTTATGCCGTTAAGTTTGAGGATACCTTCAGATAAAGAGAGGTTAATAAAAAGAGCTGCGTCGAAATTGGGAAAGACAAAGTCTGCGTTTATCCTTGAAGCCGTGTATGAAAAATTGGGGTTAACCAAGCCCCGGGAACAATCTATTAGAGAAATGGCCGGCTGGCTTTCTCATAAAGAAGCCGCAGAGTTGAGGAAGTCAATGGAAATTTTCGAAAGAGTGGATGAGGAGGACTGGCGTTGAAACTGGTTCTGGATACAAACATTTATTGTGACTATGCGGAGGGTCTTGACGAGACTGTGGATGTGATAGCGACTCATGGGGAGTATATCTATATCCCGTCCATTGTTGTTGGTGAACTGACTTTTGGGTTTATGCATGGAAAGAGGCAGCAAATTAACGAGAGAAAGCTGCGACAGATCGTAAATCGATTGAAAATTGAGATCATTGATGTAACTGCTGATGTCGCCAGAAAATATGCCATAATATACCTTGCCTTGAAGAAAAAAGGAAAAAAGATACCGATTAACGATGTGTGGATCGCAGCGTGTTGCATGGAAGTGGGAGGAACGCTCTTGACAAGGGACAAGCATTTCAGAGTTGTTGATAACATAGACTCTATCGTGTTGTAAAGCCGACCGGGGCGCTCCACGCCATGCGCTTTCAGTTTTGAGCTTTCAGCTCTGCGCTACGCGCCATGTTTACCCCGTTAAATTTGAAACTATTTAACCGGGGCTCTATGCACTGAAGGAAGTCAACTTAGTCAACAACGTCCCCAAAGTTCGCAAAGACTGGTCCAAAAGAGAAAAGGAGGTTAAAGAAGATGTCTACTCGACAAAACATTACCCTGGAGAGCATTTATGAAATGGTAGTTGATTTACAGCGTGATGTGGCTCTAATTAAGAAAAGTCTTATCGAAGAACCTGAGTTGCGTGATGATTTTATTTTACGGATGAGAGACATTGACCTCGAAAAAGCAATCATGGTCGAAGACTTCGGTAAAACATACGGATTGAGATAATGTATAAACTTGCGGTTAAAGAAAGTCTTGACAAGAAGTTTAAGAAGCTTGACAAAAAAGACAGGGAAATGCTGGTATTGATAGATAGAAAAGTGCAAGATATACTTAATGATCCTTACCGTTTCAAGCGTCTAAGGAAGCCCTTACAAAACAAGCGAAGAGTGCATGTGGGTGGATCTTTTGTGTTGATATATGAAATCAACAAGGAAGAAAAAATAGTGACATTGCTCGATTTTGACCACCATGACAATATTTATAAAACATAATTGCTTACTACTTGCTAGGTTGATTGCTTCATAGCTTGATATCTTGTCAAGCCCCCCCCTTCGTTTAGTTCCCTTCCGCCGGAGGTGGATTGAGTTTTCTGGCTTTCATCCCTCCGGGGCGTAGGCCCCACGGGCCGGAGGCAGGAAAGGCAGAAACAAAAAGATCCATGAAATCTTGTAGATCCTGTCTAACAAGAATTGTCAAGAGGAAAGATTTGACCCCAAATCATTGACCCCAAATCATACAAAGATTTGACCCCAAATCATACAGAAATGGAGAAGGTATATAAATGGTTGACACGGAAACTAGGCAAATAATTAGGCGTTTCGTGGATACTCTGGCTAAGAAAGGTATCCGCATAGAGCAGGTCATTCTCTACGGGTCATATGCCTCAGGTAATCTTCACTCTGGTAGTGATTTAGACCTTGCAATAGTATCACCTGATTTTGGCAAAGACAGATTTGAAGAAGGAAAGTTGTTATTGCAGACGGCATGGAGGGTGGACCCAAGACTTCAGCCGGTACCGATTTCATCCGAGGCATTTGAAAAAGATACGTGGCTACCGTTGATACATGAAATAAGAGAAAAAGGTATTGAAATCAAGGCTGCCTGACAACAGTAACCTGTATTTTGCCTCTTTTTTCGCCTCCAACCTCAATCCTAACGCCTAACGCAGCGCAGCCCTCTGCTCTCTGCCCTCTGCCCTCTGCCCTCTGCCCTCTGCTCTATGCTCTATACGCTCTGCTCTATGCTCTATGCGCTTTGCGCGTTACGCTCTGTGCCATGCGCTCTTTCGCTTTGAGCTATCAGCTATCAGCTATCTATTGTCTAGCTGAGGAGCCGCGAAAGTTAAAAAGTAAAGAACATCCCCCACGTCCCCCGGTTTATCCCGGCGCTTTCACAACGTCCCCAAAGTTCCACTCAAGGAAGTCAACATAGTCAACAACGTCCCCAAAGTTCCAATAAAAACCTACTATGAAGTCAACATAGTCAACAACGTCCCCTAAAAACTCTAGTCAACAACGTCCCCTAAAAACTCTAAAAACAACGTCCCCTAAAAACCTATGCCTGATCCCATTCTCATTCCATTTGGCTCTCAACTTCGTCGTAACATGACATCGGGGGTCATTTTTACGGTGGCGAACATTATAGCCAGTTTCGTTGGTTATCCTGTTTACTTGCACTATCTCGGCCTGGAGACTTACGGCCTATGGCTCATGTTGTCAGTTGTCCTTCAGTTTTCTAGGATCGGTATACTAGGAATCCCTGAGGCAATCACGAAATTGGTTGCTGAAGAGTCGAAACGCGACAACGCTCGAGATCTTGAGCGTTGCATCACAACCGCTCTTTTTATTGTGTGTGCCAGCGGTGTGCTCGTCGTTTTCGGGGTGACCTTGTTTCGGCAACAGCTTGTCGGCCTTTTGAACGTTGGGTTGGCCACTGCTGCCTTAGCTCTCTGGTACCTTCCCTTGATAGCTCTTTTGTCACTTTACATTTTCGTAGTGGAACTGGTTAACGCTGTACTATCAGGATTAGGTCGTATGGACCAGGCTAATTACATCCGTTCGGCAGGCCGTCTTGTCATGCCTCCCGTGAGCATAGCGTTGTTGGCGATGGGATTGGGACTGAAAAGTCTATTAATCGGTAACGCTGTTGGATATTGTGTAGTGCATCTCACAAGCATCGTCTGCGTGCGGAGACTCGAGACAATACACTTCATCCGTGCCCGCAACTGGGACGCGCGATGGGCTGCGCGAATCCTTCGCTTCGGGGGAGGAGTTACCGGTATGTCTTTGGTTAACATGTTTCTCAGCCCTTTCAATAAACTGATGCTCACTAGGTACGTCGGCCTTGAAGTAGTTCCCATCTACGAAATAGGTTATCGGCTGTCCATGCAGTTAAGGGCTCTATTTCAGATGTTTTTCCGAGCGCTGCTGCCCGAATTTAGTCGCGAGAGCGCCAAACGCACATCCAAAGCCTTTAAACGCATCTGGCATCTAAACCGACATGCCCTGCGTCTGATCTTAACCTGTGCACTGCCGGGGTATGCCACTCTAATGATAGTCGCCACGCCATTACTACAGGTTTGGCTGGGTCAGGGCTATGTCGAGCCCATGTCCGGTGTGCTTAGAATTTTTCTCCTCGCAACGTTCTTGAGTCTCCTGTGCGTACCCTCCTACTACACGCTACTTGGGTTGGGGCGTGTGAGTTTGTGCCTGCTTTCTAGTCTCATTCAATCTGGTGTCAACGTAGCCATTGTGCTGGGCTTCATTCTAACCAGATCGGTTTTTTCGGTCTATTCTGTTGCTTTTGCCGTATTGGTGGGAATGGCAATGACCAGCATGTTCCTGATAGTTCAGGCCCGTAGGAGTATTCGTGTGCTCGAAGAACAATTAGATACACCAGAAGTTTTAGAAGCGACGGCATCGTTGGGATGACTGCTGTAGAACGACTAAACTTAGGGCCTATAGGAGCGATTGCCTATGACTAAGCTTGTTAGACGACTGCATGGACGGATCGTGCGCGAATTTGATAGGTTGCATCCTAGGGCAATCGCGTGGAATTTGAAATATAGAGGGGTTCCCGCTCGGCGGATCATCACTCTGCTAGGTGACAGCCTCAAGGTTCGTATCTGGTCTCATGATATCATTGCCCGCAGCATTTATGTCCACCGCTATTTCGAGCCGGCTTTGTGCAGGTTTGCCACAAATTTTCTGAAGCCGGGAATGGTGTTCATCGACGCGGGCGCGAACCTGGGTCAGTATACGTTGCTTGCCGCTCAAAGGGTCGGGCTCGGAGGAGCCGTTCACAGTTTCGAGCCCAATCTTCGGATGTTCGGCGAGCTCAAGTTTAATGTGCAACTGAACGGTCTCCAGGATACTTGTGTTCTGAATCAGTTGGCCTTAAGCGATAAGCCCGGAGTGGCCATGCTTTCTCGCTATACGCTAGGCAAAGAGGTGTTCGGTTCACTCGGCGACCCCAAGCGATACCCGAGTGAGATCATCGGTTACGATGAGGTCCGAGTATCCACGCTCGACGCCTACATCGCGGAAAAGGGTATATCGCACGTCGATCTGATCAAAATGGACATTGAGGGAGCAGAACTCCCCGCACTAAGGGGGGGGCGAGAGCTACTGTCCCGTCCCGACAGCCCAGCCCTCGTGATCGAGATAGCGGACGAGAATACGTCGGGCTTCGGCTACAAGGGCGTAGAAATCTGGAGCCACCTTGAATCTCTCAGCTATCGGTTATACAACGTCGGCAGAAAGGGACAGATCGGGGAGAGGGCTGTTAAGCCGGCGGACTTTGCCAAGGCGCAGAATCTTGTCGCCATCAAGGATGTCTCCTGAACGGGACGTCTTCGGAATCCAAAACGCTACCGCGGGGTGGCGATTTCTGGCTCTCTTTCCCGAGGCACGCCACAACAGGTCGAAACCTGCGTATAGGAGAACATATCATGGGAATCATCAAGCACATTATCAAGTTGCCTTTCAGAGCGATGGGCTACAATATTGTTCGGCAGCCCAGATCTCACTACACGTGGCTCCGAGAACTCGGTGTCCGTACAGTGCTTGACATCGGCGCCAATGTGGGCCACTACGCAGTCGCGATGCGAAAGATCCTCCCCAAGGCGCAAATCTACTCGTTCGAGCCACTGGGGGACTGTTTCAAAGAATTGAATGAGAATATGAAGAGAGACCTGTACTTCAAGGCTTTCCGCTGTGCGCTTGGCGACAAACCAAGCCAGGCTTTGATTAACCGCAACGTCCACACGCCAGCCTCCTCGCTTCTCGAGATGAGCGATCTTCACCGCAGGCACTTCAGCTATGCCGTTGTCTCCGAAGGCGAAACCATCCGCATCGAACGTCTCGACGACATAGCTGCAGGGCTGGACCTGGAAGCGCCGGTCATGATAAAGATAGATGTGCAGGGGTTCGAAGACAAGGTCATTGCCGGCGGCATCGAAACCATCCGGCGGACGAAGATCCTCATCGTCGAGACCTCCTTCGAAGTGTTGTACGAGGGGCAACCGCTGTTCGACACGATTTTCGAAATGCTCAAGGAACTTGATTTTACCTACCGAGGCAGCGACCACCAGGTCCGAAGCGCCACGGACCGGCGGGTGCTCCAACAAAACTCCGTGTTTATCAGGCTCGACGCCTAGATAGTAAATACCTGGCAGGCTTCGTTTGGACCGGCTACTGAGATCCAACAACATGATGGTTCACGTACTCATACCAGTCCGCAACAACGTCGATACCACAACGCAGTGCCTGCGTCTGCTGTCGCGCCAGACCTTTAAGGACTTCGATGTGACCGTCATCGACGATGGTTCCATGGACGGAACGGCCAAGTTCATCCGGAAACACTTCCCCGACGTCACAGTCCTCCAGGGCGACGGTAACCTTTGGTGGGCTGGCGCGATCAACATGGGGCTCGAGCACGTCTTGCTGCGGGCCACGGATGACGATTTCATCCTGACGCTGAACGATGACGTCACCTTCGAGAGCAACTACATCGAGGAGCTTCTCAAGGCCGCTCGCCTGCGCCCGGGCATCCTGATCGGATCGGTCATCCTCGACAAAGACGATCCTGGGCGTGTCATCGACGCCGGTGTTTACTTCGATTGGCGGACAAGGAGACGCGTGAAGGAACACTACGGGCCGGGCCGTCGCTTTAATGACCATGTCAACCGGCTTTCCGGGCGGGGTGCCTTGATCCCCGTAACTGTGTTCCGGAAAGTCGGCCTGTATGACGCGCGCCGACTGCCCCACTACGCGGGCGACTGCGAGTTAACCTTCCGCGCCAAGCGCGCCGGCTTCCCCGCTTGCGTTTGTTGTGATGCGGTCCTCTATAGCGATACTTCCGTCAGCGGCTTCAAGTTCACACCCTTCACAAGAGTGACGCCCGCTCAGGCCTGGCACCTGCTCTTTTCCAGAAAATCTATCATGCAGGTAAGAACGCGATTCAACTTCATATGGTTGTGTTGCCCGCGAAGATACCTGGTCAGGAACCTCGCGGCAGATGTGCTGGCCACTTTACAGATCCTGACCAGCGTGCCGCCGCTGTGGCATATAAAGAAACTCTTCCGGCCCCTTGGAAAATACATTGAGACCAGGTGGAATGCTGATTGACCCCGAGCGCATGAAACTCGTCGGCCCCCCAGGCTACCTTTCCCGAGGCAGGAAGGCCCGACGGCGGGTCGTCTTCTCGGAATAGAACTGAAAAGCTGACACGCAGTTCAGGAGAACAATTCATGATACATTTGGTCCGGAAACGGCTCAGACATATTTCATGGCTCAGGCGGCTCAAACGACGTTCGGAATTCCGCCTGTGGCAGGCTAGGATCTGGACGCGCACCCGCCTGCGTCGGGGGACTGTATACGACCCTTACCGCATTTATTGGATCGACCCCGCGCGAATTGAGCGCTACTTGGTAATCAAAGCGTCGAATTCCGAAAAGCCGTTTGAGGAAAGCGGAACGATCATGGATGGCGACTGGGACCTCAGAACTAATGAGTTTCATAGCTTGGATGTTTATAGGGCGTTTCGCGATCGCTTTGAAAACGGAAAGCCGTGGGATAAAACGGACTACTATGCCAGAGTGCTCGGCGACATCGAGGCGGGACGTTTACGATGGAACTGCGCCGACAAGGGGCAGTTTCACGAGCGACTCAAGGCGATAGAAGACCTTTATAAAAACATCTTGGCACACGGCTACCGTTCCCAGGCGGAAATTGCGACATCGGGCTATGGAGAGTTTGAGTCGTGTGGCGTCGAGGACGAGATTCGGGTTCACATCGATCGGCACGGCGAATACCTGTTCGCCGACGGGCGCCACCGACTCTCGATCGCGAAGATACTGAATCTGGAGACCGTGCCGGTAAAGGTCTCGCGGCGCCACAGGAAATGGGCTGACCTTCGAGAGGATATTCTTTCTTATGCACGGGAAAATGGAGGAAGGGTGTACCAGCCCATTACGCATGCGGACCTTGCCGACATTCCCTCGGTGCACGGTTCGAAGCGCTGGGACTTCATCCGGCCTCATGTGAGCGGCATGACGGGCAGTGTCCTTGATATCGGCGCGAACTGGGGCTACTTCTGCCATTGTTTCGAGTCGATCGGGTTTGACTGTCTGGCCATTGAACATATGCCTCGCGACGCCTACTTCCTGCGTAAACTGCGGTGGGCCAAAAACCGGCGGTTCCGGATCGTGGAGGCCTCCATCTTCGGCTACGAAGGGGTGCTTGATTTCACGGTCGTGTTATGCCTGAACATATTCCACCACTTCCTGAAGGAAAAGTCCCTGTTCCGCCGGTTAACTGACTTCCTGGAACGGCTCAACTGCAGAATGATGTTTTTCCAGCCGCATCTGCCAGATGAGCCACAGATGCAAGGCGCGTATCGAAACTACAGCGAGCAGGAATTCGTAAAATTCATCCAGGAGAAAGCGCGCCTGCGGTGGGTCGAGCTTTTGGGAAAAGACGACGATGGGCGAAGCCTTTACAAGCTCGCCCGCTAGCAATTCCCGTCATTAAAGAGCGGCGCATACTACGTCCGAGTGAGCTTTGTGATGAAACTGCGGATCCAGACATGAGCGGGTGTTTCGGAAGGTCGGCCTGTACGACACGCGTCGGCTGCCCTATTATGCGGGGCGAATGCGGGCACTGAGTGAAAGCAATACTATAATGGACGACAGAAGCAATATTATGTCAATCGTTACGACTTCACAGACTAAAGATTCATTACGTTATTTTGTGTTAGTTTTTTTATTTTCCTGCGTTTTTTTCTGGAACAACGGTATGAGTTTAGAATTGTTTAATTTTTACGGCGCGGATAGGTTTGCTTGGTCAAGGGTATCTGTTGTTTTTGTTATTTTGGTTGTATTTATCATACTTTGCATATTTAGACCAGTAAATATAATAAATAACTGGTACACTAAGTCTTTACTTTGGCTTATGTTGATCGTTTTAGTACCTATTGTCTTATCGAGCATACGACTGTACGGGCAAACGTGGAGTGCCATTTTGAGGCGCCCGTTCTTTTTCGGTGGCTATCTAATTTTCCCAATTCTTATACTTTTGCGACTGTCAAAAAAGGAAACCTTGAAGTTTTTTTGGGGACTGATGATTCTTTCACTAATTGCTACTTCACTTACCTGTATAGTATACCTTGAGCCGGATTTACACGACATTTTTGTTAAAGAAATGACTTGGGTTAGATTCGGCAAGTTGAGGGTTGGGGGAGGGAGAATATTACCAAATTTATCAATGATATTGTTCTTTGTCAGCATAGCTATGTTTATTGATGCTTCTGCGAGGTGGGTGCGTATTTGTGCATTTTTTAGTGCGTTTGTCATGTTTTGGATGTTTTCTTATGTGTGGAAAACTCGGAGTATCATATTGCCGGTTATGGTAACTCTCATTGTGGTTTGGATGTTCCAACTTGAACTTCGAAATCGGATGAAAGTCTTGTTTGTCGTTGGATTTGTTCTGATTTGTAGTTTGCTTTTTTCAATATTAGTGGGAGAATTTCCACTAATCAATCCTTTAAAAGACCTCTATAGGTTAACTATTGAAGAATACAGCACATATGGCGGGACTATAGGTTCCAGAATTGAAGGGATTAGATATTATTTTACGGAATTTAAAAGAACTTATTTTGTGGGTGTTGGCTTAACTTCCACCACCATGGATACGGATAACCCTATTTCGATAGGCTTGCTGTACTATGGATTAAACATGAATGATATAGGAATCATGGGGATGATATACAAATTCGGAGTGCCTGTCATAATTTTCCTTTTTGTGATGTTTCGTAGATTGTTCCGTGATCTTTCTGAACTTAGGTTGCGGGGACAAGAGGAGGTTAGAATCATCGCGACGGGGATTATGTTTTTTTTGGTTTTCAATATAGTCGGTTTGCTTTTTACTAATGCATTCTTTTTTTCTAAGTTTTCGCTATTCTATGGGCTACTGTTATATTTTGTATGGAGATTGAAGCAACCGGATTTTCTTACTGATGAAAAAAAAGGTTCTATGTTCGCTTTAGCAGAAACTCAGCGGATTAGGAACGAAGCTATCAACAAAATATAACAAGAGCATAGTTATTTGCCGTATGGACCAAACGCTTGAGCAGAAGATAATGAAGTGAAAGTGCTTCATCTTTTTAATAGTATATTTGTGCCTCCTTCCGAAGGGTCTGGCTCGAAGACTCACAATTATTTTTTATCAAGAGGCTTCGAACAGGTTGGACACCAAGTAGTTCGAGTTCAGCCCGGAATTCGAAACGCCGAAAGAGATTTTGAATTGAATAAGCCCCGAGCTTTTTACCGAGCCCTGAAATTGGTGTTTCCGAAAATGGTAACTGACTGGATGCGAGATTTCTATTGTATAATTCACGATTTTCGTTTTGAAAAGAGGATAAGAGAAGTAATCACTCTAGAAAAACCAAGCCTTATTTATGAACGCTTTACAGATTTTCATAGAAGCGGTCTCAGAGCCGCGAAGAAAGCAAAGCTGCCATACGTGGTCGAAATTCATGAAACTGCGGAGGCTCGTCGTTATACACAAAAACTTAATTTTCACCACTACAATCGTTACGTACTCATGAAGGTTGCAACAGGAGCAGACATTGTAGTAGTTGTTAGCAGTATGCTAAGGGACTACTTTACAAGAAAGGGAGTGCTGGGGAAAAAGATACTCGTGCTTCCTAACGCCGTGGATCTCGACCTTTTCCGTTCTACTGGCCAAGGTCATTATGTACGCCGACGCTTGGGTATTAGCGCTAACGAAATGGTTGTTGGATTTGTTGGCGGAATGCACCCTTACCATGGAATTGACCTCTTGCCGGATGTTTGCGAGCTTATTCGGAACGAGTGCGCGAAGTTAAAGTTCTTAATTGTTGGAGGCTTTAATCGATACAAAGGAGGGCTCAGTGCATTTAAATCGATGCTAAAGGAACGGAGAATTGATAAGTATTTTATTTTAACTGGAGGGGTACCTATCGAGGAAGTGCCTGGTTACATTGAGGCGATGGACATTTGCCTGATGCCCGACAGCAACGCCTATGGGTCGCCTCTCAAATTATTTGAATATGGGGCTCTTTCTAAACCCTGCATAATGCCCGGGTATCGACCAGTGCTGGATGTTCTTGTTGATGGGGAAAGTGGACTGATATTTCAGCCCAAGTCTGTAAAAGATATGGCTGATAAAATTACAACAATTTTAAACGATGAAGTGCTTCGTGAGTCTTTAGGCAAAAATCTATATAATCTTGTCAGTGAGAAACATACATGGCACAAAAATGCTCGAACTATTTTAGGACATGCGTCTTCTATGATAAACACAGGGTCCCATCAGAGATAATCACAGAGATAATGCTTACTCGCACCACTGGAAAGAGATAGATTGCGTGACTTAAGAAATATCCTAGTGATTCTATTAAGTATTGAGACAGATAAATTGACTAGAGATACGTTTTGGGAAAAGATATTGATGATGCGAAGGTGCAGCAATGTAAAAGTGCTTTCTACTCAATAGTCAAACTACTTGTTTCCCCATTTCAGAACTTCTTGATGATGATAATTTGTGTAAACTTACCGGTGAGTGCGTTCTTCTGTGCATAGGAAATGATCATTCGCCTGTTGTTGTACTTAAGTTGATTGACGATTTAAGATTATGATAGAAAATGCACCGTGATGCTAGTAAAAAGCCCAAGGCTTCCATTAACGGTTCAGCCCGTTATACCAACCTACCTAGGAATTGGTTACACCAGGGCATGACTTACATGGATAACGCGGAAATGAGCGTTCGTGTTTTCTTTGAGATCATACAGATCTTACTTGCGTGGTGGCTTCTTTGCTTTTTGGGTTTTGAACAATTTCCTATATGGATATCCTTAGTGCTTAGCATCTTTGTAATTCACACATTTAACTGGATAGCAAATGGTAACTTTTGGGCGTTAATGCTTTTTGCCTTTCCGAAACTCAAAAACAGAGGTGAGCGAGAAACATGTAGTTATCTGAATGGCATGGCTGAGCGGCTAAGTCCATTTAAAAGTATCGCTGGGTTGGCCATATATGGTAGTATATGTCGGAATGCTTGGCATGATCGTAGTGATGTGGATATTAGAATAATAAGAAATCCTGGTTTAGTTAATTTATTAATAGTTGCACTTTTAACCATGCGCGAGCGAATACTATCTGCTTTTGCAAGGCAGCCTCTAGATCTTTTTCTTGCAGATGAGGTTGCTTCTCTTAAGCGAATGCGTTTAGACGAAACGCCAATATTTCTATTGAAACGAGACAGACGCTTAGATGAAGCTTATCCAGACAATGCAGAAGTTAGGCTTCTTGGACTTTGTGATTTAAAAGTTGAAATGCAAAAGAGACGATAGAGGTGTGGCAGGGAATGGCCATTCGGGGCCCT
Organism: Desulfobacterales bacterium; assembly: GCA_030616475.1. Classification (GTDB taxonomy): domain Bacteria; phylum Desulfobacterota; class Desulfobacteria; order Desulfobacterales. The sequence goes on along the minus strand of JAUWXF010000003.1, from coordinate 36,581 downwards.
TACGAGTCCTCAGCATCCACTGGGGCTTTTCTTTGGGTGGTGTCGGGAAATATGCCACGCTGATTAACGACGTTAGCCGATATGCACCGATTGAAATAAAGACACTTTGTATTATTAGTGAAACCTGGCACACTGATCTTCCTACCCTGGAGAACTTGGATGCAAAGGAGATAAAGATCAAGTCACGCGCCGACATTTCCTGGTTATGGCGAGTTTCCAGAGAGATTAATCTCTATAAACCAGACTTGCTTATGACTCATGGGTTCAATGGCCATTTTGTAGCTATTGCAACGCGAGTTTTTCGAAAGAAGCACATCCCCATGATCTGTTCCTATCACGGTAAATACTACGCAACGACACCAGTTAGATTACTATTAGGTCCCGCTTTTAACAGATTAACGGAACTGTTTATCCGCAACTATGCGATTTCTATTGTCGCTGTTGCTGAGTACACCAAGAACTATCTCGTTGAACGTGGCACTGATAGAAAAAAGATAACCGTAATTCATAATGGTATTGAAGAGAAGATTCCTGATCCAACTGCTCGGAATCGGATTCGAAGGGAATGGGCAATAGAGAAAAATGAGTTGCTCATTGGTGGTGCAAGTAGATTGGATCCGGTCAAGGGTATTTCCTATCTGGTTGATGCCTTCGCCCAAGTCTGCAGAAGGCTACCTGAACTCAAGCTTGTTATTGTTGGAACAGGAACATTGGATAACTCACTAAAAAGGCAGGTAGAAGGAAAGGGGGTGAAGAAAAGAGTCATTTTTACTGGGTTTAGATCGGACATCGATGATTGCTTGGTAGCATTGGATATTTTTACTCTCGCCTCGTTGGCTGAATATCATTCTTTTGCGCTATTAGAAGCCATGCGTGTAGGTAAAGCAATTATTGCTACGGATGTGGGCGGAAATACGGAATCTGTGCGGCATGAAGAACACGCACTGATTGTTCCAGCCAGAGATACCAAATCCTTGGCCAATGCAATTGAACGCCTATCCAGGGATGCCGCACTGCGGCAAGCACTTGGGCTGGCGGCTCAAGAACGATTCAAACAAAATTTCACGGTGGATAAAATGGTGAGCCGCACAGCTGGCTGGTTAATAGACTGTGGTCGACTGGCTAAATCTAATTCCCTGGCTCTTTAACTTTGGTTTAGCTGCAATTGAAACTTCTAATAGCGACGCATAACCTCACAGAAAGAAATTGCCACCTTATGCCATGGCGGACAGTCTGCGAAGTAACAAACCACCTCCAAAGCATGGGACATAATGTAACCCTCGTGTCATTGGGACACAAAAAGGGGGAAATCTCGAGTTCGAGACTACCGGAAGGTACTAGAGGAGAAATAAGAAAGACTTATACTGGTCTCCAAGATGATCTGCGTGAACTTCTGGCACTGGAAAGTCCTGATGTAATTTTTTGGCCCATAGCATGGCGTGAGCCGCACCAAAGAATCAGAGTTGTGGGCAACCTTGGCGTTCCGCTTGTCGGTTACTTTCCAGGAGGATGCTATTCTCTCAGGTCCAGTCTATATGCCATAAAACGAATCGGTTTTAAAGCTGCGTTGCCCTACCTTTTGGAATCGGTTAGCCCTAAATCGAGACAACTAAAATGTTTCAAAGATAACGGGTTCCATCGGCTGATCGCCATGACCGATGTGACTGCTAAAAAGATTGCAATTGCTGGTTGGCCTGAAAAGGATGTTTACACCATTCCACCAGGCAGAGATGAAGAAACAATCGGATTGAATGCAAGTTATTTGCCAGGTGATTTTGTATCATGGCTTGGTAACCGGCCATACTATCTTTTTATGGGGCCTCCCAGTGGTATTCGCGGCACCTATGAATTACTGGGTGCGTTTGATATAGCCGCTGAAAAACATCACGATATTTGTCTCGTCACTCTATTCAGGTCAGATGCACCCTTGGACGAGGACAAAATTCGCGCCCGAATCGGCGGATTGCGCCATCGAGACCGTGTACATGCGATCTGGAAGAGATTGGGAAAGGAGGAACTGGATTCCTTTATCAGCAATTGCCATGCGGTGGTACTTCCATTTGTTCTGGTTCCCTGCGAGATTCCTTTGGTTATCATTGAAAGCATGGGGTGGGGGAAGCCGATCATTACAACTGTGCCAGGTGGAACCGGAGAGTTTGTTCGAGGATTCGGTGCTGTGGCAAAAGTTGGCGATGTACATAGTTTGGCGCAAATAATGGTAGACTTGGTTAATGATCAAATGCTTTATCTCAGAAAATGCAAGGCTACGTTAGAGAAGTACAAGAATCATCCGACTTGGAAGCAGGTGGCGCTTGAATGGTTGGGAGTCGAAAAGTCTGTAATATTGGCATAGTGCCTTGTGAAGAATCGTTTAAATCAGATATCTGATGCACTTGAAAGCCAAAATCATCGCATTAAGTGGGGTTGACGGATGCGGTAAGACCTCCGTTATCAAGGAACTCAGAAAAGCGCTATCAGGGCAGCGTAAACAAAGTCGATATGTATGGCTTCGATATAATCACTACCTTACCAAATTCCTACTGGCGCTTTGCCGTTTCTTGGGTTTTACCAAGTATGAAAATATTGACGGTGTGAGAGTAGGTTACCATGAGTTCTATCGATCTAAGATAATTTCTTACCTTTTCATCTTACTCACCTACCTCGACACTTTTTTTGCCACGTTAGTCACAATCTATATTCCAGCGGTTTTCTCACAAAAGGTGATCATATGTGACCGATGGATTTTCGATATAATGGTAGATCTTGAGGTTGACACAGGAATCGGTTTTATCCAGGAAAATTTTTTATCTACGGTTTTTAAGAGAATAATCCCTAAAGGAGCACGTTGCTTTCTCATACAGCGAGACCAACGGGAATTGATAAGCGTAAGAAAGGAAAGCGTGCTTGACAAGAATTTTCTTAAAAGGCTTGAGTTGTACCAACGGCATTCAATTGATCCTTTGATATGTGTTGTCAACAACAATAGATCAATACGGGATGCAGTGAACCAGATAATGGTAGCCTGCCAGTAACCTGGGTTCATCGGCAGTTTTGATTGATGAAAGAAATCGATATCTAAAATGAATATATCTGCCCTGATATTGACTCTCAATGAAGAGATTAACCTGCCCAATTGCCTTGAGTCACTTTCTTGGTGCGATGACATTGTCGTTTTTGACTCCTATAGCACAGATCGCACAGAAGAAATTGCAAAATCAGCAGGAGCTCGGTTTATTCAACGTAAATTTGACAACTATGCAACGCATCGAAATTTTGGGTTGAACGAGATAGAATACAAACACCCCTGGGTGTTGATGGTCGATGCCGATGAGGTTATTCCCCCCGAATTGAGGGAAGAAATCAAGAGTACTATTAAAGTTGTTGACGATGAAACATGTCTTTATTTAGTCCGTCGCAAAGATTTCTTTATGGGGAAGTGTGTCCGTCGCAGCTGCGGTTACCCTACTTGGGCTGCTCGTCTGCTAAAGGTAGGACGTGTGAGCGTTGAGCGAGCCATTAACGAGGAATATCACACCGACGGCAAAGTAGGTTTCCTAAAAGAACACTTTCTGCACTATTCATTCAACAAGGGTTTTCATGCTTGGTTTGAAAAACATAATCACTATTCGACTATGGAGGCGGAGCTTTTAGCAGAGAATGTTTCTAGCGAAATAAACTGGCGCAATATATTTAACACTGATCCAACCCTTAGAAGAAAAGCTATCAAGTCTTTTGTCTACCGACTCCCAGGACGGCCTTTCCTCATTTTCCTGGCACTTTATGTTGTCCGGGGCGGATTTCTCGAAGGTCGTGCTGGCCTGACTTTTTGCCTTTTGCGATCTTTTTATGAGTTTATGATCAACTGCAAGGTACGAGAAATCAGGCTTCGTAAAATGAAAATGCGATTATGAATTAGGGAAGGAGTTCAATTGATAAAATGGGTTCTTTAATCTCTAGCCCCAAGATCCTAAGCCCAAATTTCCATGATTAAACTAACAATCATAACTCACGGCTTAAATGCCTCCGACATCATACGTGACTGCATAGATATTGTGTTAGTTGTAAGCCGAGGGACGCCATCGAATCCTCCTTGCAGACAAAGATGGATGTGTTAGCCATTGAGAAGTATCTGGTGAGGAAATCATAATGCGTGTGCTGATCCTTCACATGCGCTTCCATCCCGATCTTACTGGAACTGGGCCTCTTGTCACCGACCTGGCCACCGACTTGGCGGCCATGGGCGATAAGGTCACGGTTGTCACCAGTATGCCCCATTACGGGCGTAACGATATCGCTTCAGAGTATCGTGGCCGCCTGCTCCACCGCAACAACTTTTACAGGGTAAATGTTTGGCGTACCTTTGTCTATGTCCCACCCAATCCCAGTGGCTTCCACCGAGGCATCAACTACTTGAGTTATAATTTCATGTCTGTGGTCGCCAGCGTCCTTGCCGGCCGGCATGATGTCATACTCTGTATTAACCCGCCCATCACTGTTGGCTTATCAGGCTTTATCGTCAGTCTGGCCCGCCGCGCGCCTATAGTCTTTAACGTGCAGGATATCTGGCCGGATTGCCTCATGATCATTGGCCAGATACGTAACTCGTTGCTTATCCGCACCTTTCAATACCTGGAAAAGTTTATCTACCGTGTCTCCAGTCGAATAACAGTCCTTTCCGAAGGCATGAAGCAAAATCTTACGAGCAAGGGGGTTGGTAAGGACAAAATAGTTGTGATTCCGAACTGGGCCGATGTTGATCACATCCGTCCTGTCCTCAAAGAAAACAACTTCCGCTCAGTACACAATCTGAGTGGACGCTTTGTGGTAATGTTCGCCGGAAATCTGGGTTACATTTCCGTCCTGGATACCGTGCTGGATGCTGCTGAGCTATTGAAACATGACCCAAGCATTGTCTTTGTTATCGTCGGAGAGGGCAATGCGAAATCCAGGCTGGTTGAACGCGCTGAGTTGATGGGGCTAGCCAATGTCCGATTTCTCCCTACTCAACCAAAAGAAGTGTTGCCCGAGATGTTAGGAGCAGCCGATGTTTCTTTAGTGACGCTCAACCAACATCTTGGCCAGCTCAATGTCCCCAGCAAGACATACTCCATCATGGCCAGCGGCCGGCCGGTCCTATCAGCAGTTCCTGATGATTCTGAGATCGCCCGCCTTGTCCAGGAGGCGGACTGCGGTGTCTGGGTGCCGCCGGAAGATGCACAGTCTTTGGCTAAGTGTATACAGAGTCTCTCGAAACAACCGGAGTTGCTTGAGCGCCTTGGGGCCAACGCACGAAGTTACGTGGCCGCGCACTTTGACCGGCCCATGTTGATCAGGCGTTATCATCAATTATTACATCAGGTAGCAAGCAAGAAAAGGGGACAGGCTACTTTTTGATTGAAAGACCAGCAAGCACATTGAGGCCGGGAGGCTTGCGATCACATGAGGGCATAGTTATTTGTTATTCGTTATTAGTTTAAGGCCATGAGAAAAGGCAGCTTTAATACGTTTGAAGATTTGGAGTGCTGGAAGGCGTGTACTGAGGTGAGGAGATTTATCACAGAGTTAGTGAAGAAGTATCCGAAGGAGGAAAAATATGCGCTGGTGGATGATATGAAGCGGGCGGCTCGATCTACGACGCACAACCTCGCGGAGGGGTTTGGCAGGTTTCACTACCAGTAGAACATCCAGTTTTGTCGACACAGTAGGGGTTCTCTTCATGAATTGGTAGACCAGTTAATCACATCAAAAGATGATGGATATATCATTGACGAGGAATACGAAAAAGGTAGAGAGCTAATTTCGAAAGCTCTTGCCCTCCTGAATGGATACATAAAGTACCTTTCCCGTCAAAAGGAACGAATAACGAATAACGAATAACAAATAACAATGCTCAATCACTGTTACCCATTTTAGCTCAAGGTCGAAGATCCGCCGTCAGTTTGGAGGACACTTTTGGGTAAAAATGCCGGGAGGCTATGAGGCCGGGAAGCTAGGAGGAGTGGAAAGGGTTTTGCTGTAGCGTTTTATACACATCTGTATAATACAGGTGTGTATAAAACTGCCAAATAAATAGATTGACAATGCTTGTAGTTTTTAGATACTATTATTAAGTATTTTTGGTTAGGTTCTCCACATATATTCCGAAAAAGATTTTGGTAGGGCGTCTCGACATGGATGTCAAAAAAATGCAGGATATCGTCACGAAGGTTTCCTCTCTATGTTCACAACAAGCAGCTATTGATGCAGCTTATCTCTTCGGTTCGGCTGCTACGGGGAAAGAACGGATTCCGAGTGACATTGACTTAGCCATTTTGTTGGATGAAGATTGTTTAGTCGAATTTCCTCTTCTATCGTTCATATCATTAGCGGAAAAGTCCTGCCGTCGTCGTGTCGATGTGGTTGTATTGAACCGGGCAGGTGAGGTTCTGAAGCACGAGGTGCGTCGCCTCGGCCGCCTGATATTCGAACGGGATTCAAAGCGGCGCAAACAATTTGAGACCTTGGGCCGAAAGTCTTACGAGGATTTTCTTTACTTACACCGGAGATACGCCGGCGCTGTTCTGTATGGTGAAAAAATTGTTGATCGAGTGTTATTTGAGCGTATTCTTGCAGACATAAAGGCCAATATCCGTGATTTAAAGGATGCAAACGATATAACATGGGAAGTGTACAGGACGGACAAGAGAGCAAGGCGTTTTGTCGAGCGGACTTTACATATTACGATCGAAGCGTGCATTGATATTGCTCAGCATATTATCTCTGACGAGGGCCTGCGTGAGCCGATGAGCTATCGCGACACCTTTGCTGTTCTTGCAGAACACGGTATACTTCGCCCGTCTGATCTGCCTAGATTTGAGGATATTGCCTCTTTTCGTAATTTAATCGTTCATTACTATGAACGGGTTGATGATACAATTGTCTACGGTGTATTTAAACAAAACCTATCCGACTTTGACATCTTTGTGGACAGAATATTGGAGTATTTGCAACGAAGCGCCTGACCGTGTTTCTCCAACAAATTTCAATGTTCAGCACAAGAAAGAGTGCATGAAGAGATTATTGAAGGTGGACCCACAAATGCAGGATTGGCAAATTACCGGAAGGTAAAATTGAATTCAGGGATTGGGGAATTGAGGAATTCAGAATTGATATTTATGGTTTTTTTGCAGATTTCTTTGTAACATGGGCTTTTTTAAGCTCTTTAAGATCCCCCACATCGAATGTATATGCCCTACCTATTTTATAGGCCAATATTTGACCTGTTTTAACCCATCGTCTGAGGGTCACAGGTGACACCCCGAGATACTCCGATGCCTGTTTCAGATTAAACGGCTTTCTTGCAATTTCATCCTGCCATCCTTTTATATCGAGAATCTCAGAGACATCCGGGTGTGGGCCTTTTATTCCAAACTCTATAATATGGCGCGCAACTTTTTCTCTTTCCTCTATTGGAAGAAGGTATATCTCTTTTATGACTTTTTGTGCTGTTAGCATTTTAACCTCCAATTTCTTTCAAACAAGACAACCTGCTGAAAGTGGTGTGGTAGCTTCTTCACATACCTTTTGAACCGCGGCATCTGAAAGACTTTCATGACATATGCTTATCATAGCTTATCATATGTTGTCAAGTCCGCAGAGCAAACCATAGGGGTCTACACTCTTGACAAAAATCTTTTACCGATTTCAGCTCAAGGTCGTAGATCCGCCGTCAGTTTGGAGGGCTGTTTTGGGCAAAAAGAAGGATATGGAAGCGGTATGCGAAGACTAATCCGGTTTTTGTGGAGATGGTGGTTAAAGAATATGTTAAGCTGAAAGCACGAAATTGAGGGATTAAGTGCGATTCTGGAAGTTAAGGATTACTCCGGCCCTCCTTGTTCTTCTATATACCTTATCTTTTCTTTTACCCATGAGCGCACCAGTTGGGCTCTGTCGATGCCTGAGTGTTTGGACTCCCTGTCAATTATTCTAACATCCCTGGGATCAAGCCGCAATTGGATCAACTTTTTGGGTGGACGCATGAATTTCAGGGCTCCTTCTCGCCACCCTTCAAAGTCTTCTGGCTGATTTTTGTCCCAAAACTTCTCCAGTTCCTTATCATTCATAGGTGGGATATCTGATAATTTTTTTTTGGAAGGTTTCATCGTTTAACTCCCCTTTTTCTATCATACGTTTTTCTTTGCTTTGTATTCATATCCCTTGCCGTGATTATCTTAAGGACATTGATTCGTGGTTTTAAGGTCAGTTGAGAAGCCTCTTCTGAAGACAATACTCTAACCAATATCAGGAGATATCTGCCTGAAAAAGTTCGTCCATAAATAAAATAACAATCCCGATAAGTAACGGAAAAGGCGTAAGGATCATCATAAATGACCTCTTCAATTTCCCAAACTTCAATATTGTGTTTTTTTAAAAGCTTTCCTTTTACCCCTGACGAGACCGTGATTTCACATTGAAAAACCTTCCCTCGTCCCATTGGCACATGCCCCTTCGCAAGACTGTTGATGATATCTTATAGTATCTAATAACATCTGTCAAGTGCGAAATCGTGGAAGAAAAGAGGGCAGGCAGACCCACCCTGGTACGATCATTCTGACCTACCCCAGTGGAATATGCTTCGCATTCCACCCCAGTACGATAGTTCCTACCTACAGGGCAGGCAGGGCAAGCGGGGCGTGCGGGGTGAAGATTTAGGGATTCAGGATAGGTGGGCAGTCCAGTTTGTGAGTTTGAGACCTTATCAGTTCATGTAAACAGGTGTAAGGAAGTTTTTCAAGGATCTTGTTGTTGGCTATTTAATGAATAAGGCGCTGTTTAATAGCCCAGCTCAGCTAAGGTGTCTTCAATTCGTTCAACAAATTTCTCCGCATCGCTATACTGATCTTGAGCTTCTTGCATTGAGGTTTCTACAAAGTCCTTGTAATCCCCATCTTGCCGCAAGTCTTTACCCTTCATCAGAATTCGGCCAAGGTCGCGTGCAACAACGCCGGTTCTTACAAAATGCTGATTGAACAGAGAAATGACACCGCTATGTTTGCTGCTATCAAGATGTTTGGTAGCTAGAAGAGCTCTTGCTGCTGTAAACATGATGGTTTCGTAAAAAGTCATCAAATCGACGGCAAAGTAAAAAGTTCATATGCAAGGCGTGCAAATCTTGAGGAATGAGGCGTACTTATTGTACGTCCCAATGACGAAAGATGAAGCACAACGCCGCAGATGGACTTTTTACGAAGCCGTCAAACATGGCATAATAGGATCTGGATATGGAATCCTTAAATTTGCCGTTTTCAAGAAGAAGTTTAGCAGATCCCAACTTTTCTTTGCTGTTTTGCAGTCGATATTTGACTAAGTCCGCTGTCCTTTCTTTTGAACTCATAACGCAACGCCTTCAGTTGCTAAGGATTCCATGAAAGGGGTATGAGCCTCTATATTTTGTTGATATTCAGCCTGGGAAAAGATAGTTAATGAAATCTTTGAGTCGTATTTCAACTCAATATCCAGTAACTTTTCATAGAGGCTATCTATGAGCTCCTTGCTTCGTTCATTGAGAACAATCAGAATGTCAATATCCGAATCCTGGGAATAATCACCTCGAACCTTGGAGCCAAATATTGTGGTTCTTAGAATATGATCTCTTAGCTCTTGTTTGATAGCTGAAAGAAATTCCTTTACTGCTCGTTCCTCTTCTTGATTTAGCGCCAAGCGCTTATTCATTAGTTTCTCCTTGGGATTGATTGGCCGACCTTCAATTTGAGAATTGATTGCTTATCTATTTTCATATCAGACATAGAACTATCTGTCAATTCATTATTCAAAAGGGGACTACGGCAACTTCAATAGTATAAATGCTCGGAAGGTAAGGTGCCGAGGACTTTACGCTCTGGGAAAAAAGTGTTGGTACAAAATCGCTTGAACATAGACGATTAGTCTACCGTTTCTAATCTGCGTAAATCTGCGCAATCTGTGGATACATTTTCGCTCAAGGTCGTAGATCCGCCGTCAGTGTGGAGGGCTGTTTTTGGTAACGTCTCCCATTCTCTTTCTGCCCGGTCAACCTGGCTGCACTGTTAAGGGTGGCGAGGTCTCTTATAACCGAGACTTAACTCTGTCATATATATCTTTCCGATGGATGATTCCAAATATCCATACTTCTGTGCCTGATAGCTTAAAAACTACTCGATAGTCTCCAACTCTCAACTTCCAATATCCTTTGAGTGTTCTTTTTAGTGGTTCACCATACTGATGGGGGGCATTCGTAATACGAGATTCTATGGCCTTCTTAATACGTTCCTGAATCTTACGGTCCAGTTTCGGTATGTCAATCTCTCTGACGTCTGGATGATAAACCAGTTTGAAAGACAAAGTTCTACCTCCTCTGTTACAGAGACCATGTCTCTTCGTGGCTTAACGCCTTTGACCTCTTGAAGGTAGCTTCTCTCATTTTAGCAAAGTCGGATAGTAGGACATCTTCATGTGTTTCCAATGCTTCCCTTATTAAATCTCTAGCTTTTAATGATAGAGATACACCTTCTTTCCTTGCTAAGTATTGAATACTTTGGTAGAGGCGTTTTTCCAACATGACATTTATCCTTGGATTCTTAGTAGGCATATTCTCACCTCCTTTTACATAACAAAGTGTAGCACTTTTGATACACCATGTCAAGAAAAATTGTAAGAAACTATTTTCTATTAACCTCGTTAACTTTCGGGCCAATCTCACGTTCAGTTACAGCCAGCTCGTATCTGGTTTGGAGGTTCATCCAAAAACGGGCGCTGTTGCCAAAATAACGAGAGAGCCGCAGCGCTGTTTCCGCTAATGCTCATGATACAAGACTCAAAGCTATATCGCCTTCTATGGTATTGGATACCGACTTTGGGGTATTGTATAGTAATCTTCGTCCTCTCTTCATCCTCTAAGGCGGTGCCTATCCCATCTTTTTATGGTGTGGACAAGGTTATGCACGGTATTGAGTATGCGATTCTTGGGCTTCTTTTGGCCCGATCTATTTTTAGCTCCAAGCCAAGATTTTCCAATCGGTCTTTGATAATTTCAATTGTGACCTTAGCTACATTGTATGGAATATCAGACGAGATTCATCAGGCCTTTGTCCCCGGAAGAAATGCAAGTTTCTGGGATGTCTTGGCTGATGGATCAGGTTCTTTGATTGGTGCTCTTTTCTACTTGAAAATATATAACTACTCAGGTTGAAAGTTCCAAGGTTCACCCTGGCCCAGACCCTGGCCCAGACCGGGTTTTTCACTCTGTGGCATTCTCCATCTTCTGTCGCGCCAGGGCGGGCCGGGTTTTTCTCTGCGGGGCATTCTCCGGCTTCTGTCGCGCCAGGGCCGGCGGTTCAAGGTTAGAGAGCGATGAAGAGTAACTACTCAGGTTCAAAGTTCCAAGGTTTACGGTTCGTAGTTACCTAAAATAGAGAGAAAGGTGAATAATTGTCAGAGGTAAAGTCACATTCCATCACCGCAGCAAGAGTCAGGGAACCCTTGCTTAAGCGTCCCCTGGATGTGATTCTCTCAGCCTTCATGCTCATCCTGTCCATGCCGGTTTTCCTGCCGATTGCCCTGGCAATCAAGCTGGAAGATAGAGGTCCTATCTTCTATCGTCAGGAGAGATGGGGGCGAGGGGGCACCAGTTTCAGAGCATATAAGTTTCGCACCATGGTAGCTAACTCTGACCAGGAGTTCGGGATTAAGCAGGCCAGGGAAAACGACCCGCGGATAACTAAGGTGGGCCGGATCTTACGGGCCATGGGACTGGACGAGCTTCCGCAGCTTTTAAATATCTTCCGGGGAGAGATGAGCTTTGTCGGCCCCCGATCCCTGGCAGTCGGCGAAATTGTTCAAGACGAAAAAGGCCGTCTCGTGCGGTACGAGGATATCCCCGGCTTCCGGGAACGGCTGCGTGTCCGACCGGGTCTTACGGGTCTGGCAACCATCTATATCCCTAAGGATGCTTTCCCGCGCCGCAAGTTCCGCTATGATTTCCTCTATATCCGCAAACAGTCCTTCCGGCTCGATTTGAGCCTGATTTTCCTTTCCTTCTGGATCAGCTTCCGGGGCAAGTGGGAGACCAGGGGCAAGAAGGCGTGATGGAGTCAAATGCGCTCATTGTATTGAAATTATTGAGATAAGGGCTTGACAAAAGTCGCCTGCTCTGTAATACTCGCTAGTGCCCCGTCTCATAAATTCTGCGTCTTGAAATGGCAAAATGAAATATCGCAGAAGTACATACATTTCATCCATCTGTCAGAGACGGGGAAACCCGAAATTCGAATATCGAAATTCGAAACAAATTCGAATGACAAAAATGTCAATGACCAAAACATTAAAAGACACAGGGCTAAACTGCTTTTGTATGTTTTGAATTTTGAACATTTGAGTTTTGATATTGTTTCGGCCTGCCCTGGCGCGACATACCTGGATGATTCTGCTGCCCATGTAAGTCAGGTCTGGGCCAGGGATTTCGATATTCGATATTCGGATTTTGACAGCCGTTGTAACGTTCCGGCAACATGTTGAATTGCCAAAATCGAATACAGAACTTTTGGGACAGCGCACTAGTATATTTCTGGCGGAGACCCTGGATGGACTTAGGGGCTTTGCCCAAATTGGAGTATTGGAGTGATGGAGTACTGGAGTGATGGATTTAATACAGGTTGCGTGTTACGAGTTACGTGTTGCGCGTCGATAGTTGAAAGAATCTTAACTCGGAACTCGTAACCCGAAACTCGTAACGGATTCTACATACTCCAGTACTCCATGTGAATGGCATAAACCTGCCCGCCAATGCCTGTTCACCCATGCCGAACCGCGCCGACTTATTCATGGCAGGCGGACCTAACGAGGGCACCCGCGGTAGGCGATGGCAGGCGGGTCAAGCGCCACAAAAAGATCTACAATTTCAATGCATTGTAGAAATTCCGAGACGTTTCAATTATGGAGTGGAAATTGCGTGGACGAACCGACGTGACAAAGAATATATCAGTCATCGGCGGATCGGCCGCCGGATTTTTCGCAGCCTACCTGCTGGCCAAACAGGGCTTAGATGTCCGAGTGTTTGAGGCAACAGAACGCATCGACCCCTCTCCCCGAACTCTCATTGTCACAAGGTATATGCAGGGCTTATTGGGTCCTTTGGGTGAAAGCGCAGTGATCAACGAGATCCGTCACTTTGAGCTGTTCACTGACGGCCGGGCGGCAACAATTTCGCTTCAGCGCCCTGATATGGTCATAGAGCGCTCGAATCTCATTCGGAAGCTTGCGGAGGAGGCCGAAGCAAGCGGGGCGAAGGTATTGACCGGCAGGCGTTTCTTGAGTCTGAATCCGAACGGGAAAAGCCTGAAGTTCGCAGTATCATGCAAAGGCGACAGGGAGCCGAAAGAAGAATCGACCGAGATTCTTGTGGGGGCAGACGGAGCTTTCAGCAAGGTAGCCAGGAGCATAGGCTGGCCGGACGCACCGACTTTGCCCCTGATTCAGGCAGTAGTTGATTTGCCGGAGGATCTGTCCCCCGATACCACAAGGATCTGGTTCATTCCGGAAGAGACGCCATACTTCTTCTGGCTGATACCCCATTCACCGACCCAAGGTGTGCTTGGGTTGATCGGGGAGGATCCGGAAGAAAGCAGACGATCCCTTGAACGTCTAATACAGAAAAAAGGTTTTGTGGCCACTGAATTTCAAGGTGCCCGCATCCCCCTGTATACACGTTGGATTGACAATCATCGCAAGATCGGAAAAAGCGATGTATACCTGGTCGGGGATGCTGCCGGTCATGTGAAGGTCTCCACCGTCGGCGGTGTCGTCACCGGATTGCGTGGAGCCTTGGGTGTGGTCGAGGCGATCCTTAACGGCGGGTCCAGCCGCCAATTGCAGGCCCTGCGGCGGGAACTGGACCGCCACAGGCTGATCCGAAGGGTTCTCCATGGTTTCACCCAGGCCGACTATTCCGGACTTTTGGATATGTTGACTGCATCAACCAAACGCTGCCTGGGCCTCTTACCCCGCGATGAGACCAGCAAGCTTCTCTTCAATCTCCTCCTCAAGCAGCCCCGCCTTCTGCTCCTCGGTCTCCGGGCCCTCCTTATCGGCAAATAGGAGTGCACAGGAAAAGACGAGGGGTCTACACTCTTGAGACAACCCTTTTAGAGATTGGGAATTTAGTTCCTTGGTTCTAAGATTGGTGTTTTTATTGGCAGAAAATTTTTGCCATATTCAACAAAAAGTGAGCTAAAGTGCCTAAAGTGCCTAAAGTGCCTAAAGCCCGCCCTGGTGCGACATATACAATACAATGCAGTGGGCTATTATTTCACATCGGGACTTTGTAATTTTCAGCATTTCAAAACAGGTCTGGGCCAGGGTTGAGGAATGCGCCTCCGGCGCAACCTGTTTTTGAGACTGACCACGCCGAAGGCGTGCACATTAACTTTAGCTCACTTTAGGCACTTTAGCTCACTTTAGGCACTTCTTTTTGGTTCCGGTTTATCCGGGTTAGGGATTTCGGGAATTTGAGCGGATTAAGATCGGTCCGTATGAGTCAAGCCATCGATAAGATAGTTTTCTCGGGGATCATTTTTGTGCTGGTTTTCGCCCAGCTTGCCTTTGGCGGGGTGCATGTCTGGGCTTATACGGTATTTGAAATCACGGTTTTACTCCTATTTTTCCTCTATATTTGTAATCACGTTCTCAGCCGGCATAGAGCCCGCAAGGGGTTGAGGGGGAAGGTCGGTATCACGCTTCAATGGGTTGTATCGCCGCTGAACATTTTTTTCGCATTGATCATCTCTTTGATTGTTATACAACTTATTCCCCTTCCGCCATTCATAGTCAAATTCGTTTCTCCGCACACGTTTGAAATAAAGAAGAATGTCTACGAGCTAAGCAGTGTTCCCGGTGACAGTGCCAATGCATGGATGAATTTGTCTCTTTACAATTTTGCCACATGCAATGAGTTGATCAAACTGCTAACTTATGCGGCCCTGTATTTCATGATAATCAACACGGTTCGTGATCGAAAGCGAATCAAGATATTGATATATGTGTTGGTCATCATGGGTCTCTTCCAGGTGCTATACGGCGTGGCACAGACATACAGCAGCTCTCAGAAGATATGGTGGTGGACTAATGATTATGGTCGAGGCTGGGTGACCGGGACCTATATCAATAGAAACCATCTGGCCGGTTTTTTGGAAATGGTCATACCATTGTGCATGGGCTTTATGATTGCTAATCTGAAAAGAAGAAAGCGGATTCAGGGATTCAGGGATTGGGTTTCTTCCGGTGAGGAGAGATCAAAGATTATCCTCTTGTTTTCTATGGGGCTCCCTTTGGGATTAGGGCTTCTTTTGACCGGATCAAGAGGCGGAATCATATCTTTTGGCATATGTATGTTCTTCATGGCATTGTTGTTTTTGTTCAAGAGTGGCTACAGAAAATATGGGATCATTGCAATCTGCTTGTGTTTGCTAATACTGGGTTATGGGCTGCATGTAGGGGTTGAAAAAACGGTCAAGCGGTTTGAACATCTTGGAAATTTGTATGACAGGCTCGAAGTGGCAAAGTCCGTGATTCCAATGATCCTGGACTTTCCTATATTGGGAATAGGGTGTGGGAACTTTGTACATACGTACCCCGGATATGCCCTTTCCAGGTATTCGGGTCGTGTCAGTCTTGGTCACGCCCATAATGATTGGGTGGAGATGACCGCTGAATTGGGGATGGCCGGAGCCTGTCTTGTTATCCTGGCGTTGGTTGTGTATTTGACGAAGATCATAAAATTGTGGCTTTGGAGGGGCGACAGCTTTGCCGTAGGGATAGGGGCCGGGGTTATAGCGGGTGTGGTGTCAATAAGTATCCACAGTTTTTTTGACTTTAACATGCATATACCTGCCAATCCAATGGCTCTATCTTCAATCCTGGCGATCGGGTTTCTGTCGATGCACATAGAGAGGCATTCGACTTATGATAAGTTCTTCTACAAGACAAGATCGGTTCCCGTAAATGGCAGAGGTCCGTTGATTTTATTGGTTGGATTGGTTTTAGTAGTTAGTTTCTTTCTGTTTCAAAGGGTGACCAATCACTTTATGGCCGAAGTCAACTGTGCCACGGTCCGGAATTCCACCTTGAATCGGGACAAAAAGCCGCCTTTGTGGGAGATAAAAAGGGCGATAGACTATGATCCGGCAAATGCCCAATATTATGGCAAGCTGGCACGGTACTATATGAGGTTGCCGGTCAAAAGCAAGGATCTGAAGTCTAAGATCAACGAAGAGATTATAAAGAACCTGGAAAAGGCTGTATCGTTAAATCCGGCCAATGGCCTGTACTGGTATGATCTCGGGCTAAGATATTCCTATAAGGGTTACGAGGGCAATGAATATCTTACTAGATGGCTGCCAATGGCCGATGCCGCCTTTGAGCGGGCCATCCACTTCAGGCCCCATGATGCCTATGAGCTGTATAACATTGGGCGCTATTGGGTGTGGCGGAGTTGTGCTCTGCCGGAGGCAGAAGATGAAAGCTCAAAGCTCAAAGCTCAAAGTTCAAAGTTGAAAGGCAAGGGTCAGTGGTCAAGAGAACAAGGGATTGATAAGTTTCAAGGGTTGTTCAGAAGATCACTGGAGATTGACAAAAAATACTGGAAAAAGGCGGTGGAAAGGGTCTGGAAATATTATCCGGACGAAAGGATTGTCATGGGCATTGTGCCCGAAGGAGACAAGGACTTGGGCGGCCGGGTAAAGAAATGGCTTGGTTTGAGGTAACATTTTAGTTCTTTGAAAACAGTTAGGCTCGCTTTTTCAATAGGCTAGATTGACACGGTTTCAGAAAACAGGGCGAGATGAGAGGAGATGGTTGATAATAGTCAGAGACAATTGCCACGCATGGCATGCTTTTAGCATAAGGTCACAGAATTAATCAAGATATGAGGATTATTATTAACTAGTGTCCGTCCAGAAATGGTGGATTTTGTCCTGAGACAAGGCCGCACAAGGGTTTCTACCGCAGGCGTAGCAGCGCTACGTCGAGGATAGAAACCTGCGGAGAACGCAGTATCGGGGCAAAAGATGCCGTTTCTGGATGTACACCCACAGGAGGATACGATGAACGACCTCAAACATTCCGAATGGTTCCTTAGAGGACTCGTCTCTTTTGCTCTTTTACTCCTCTTTCTTATTTCTCCTGCCCATGCTCGGGTCAAAGGGATTGCTACATTAAAGAATTTCACGGGCGATATAATTATAAAAAATAATGAAAAATGGGGCACGACCTATATGAAAGGCTTGGTTTTGTATAACGGCGACAAGGTTGTGACCAGAAAGGGCACGGCTCGCGTGGTGTTTCATAACGGGGCTGAATTGAATATCGAGCCCAACTCTAACGTAAGGATTAATGAAAGGGTCGTCAAAAAGGGTTTCATTTTCAAGAAAATGGTGAAGCAGAGGCGCATCAGGGTCCTGTTAGGTAAGACCAGATACAAGGAAGAATTTTCAAAGAAAAGAGAAACACGGTTTGAGGCCCCGACCGCAGTTGCTGCCCTGAGGGGGACTGAAATATCCTTTGGCGTGGACGACACGGGCACGGCATACGGGGTTATTATTGACGGTAACTGGTACACGCTGGGGGATGTCATAGCAGGTGAGGCCCCGGATCTTCCACAGGAGATTGCAGACAACACACCAGCCCAGAGGTTTGCGTTTGCTGCAACTGAGGCAGCCATACAAGCAGCGGTCGCTGCATTAAAGGTTTCTGAGGCCGCAAAAGCAGCGGCACGGGCAGACGCCACTGCAACAGACAAGTTAAACAAGGTCCGGGAAGAGGCCAGGGCCGCCAGGGTCGTCATCAAACAGGCCCTCGCCGCTACGAAAGATAGTAAACTTGAGGCAGAAATGATGGCAAAAAATGCTGATCCCGAGGTTGTGAAAGATGCCCTTGAGGCGATCAGGGGATCGGATAGTGCTATGACAGCGATGGCTGCGTCTGCGTCTGCGGCTGATCAGGCCGTGGAAGCGATTACAAAGATCGTAGGAGTTGCCGAAAAGGCCATCAAGGAAAAAAATGCTTCTGGTTTGAATGCGGCACTTGAAGCAGCAAATGCCCAGGCAAACGCTGCCCTGGCCCATGCCGGGGTTGCAGAAGGCAATCAGGCCGTTGTGGATGCCCAAACCGCGGGTGCAACAGAGGTTGCAAACGAGATGGAAGAAAAAGTAGGGGGGGCAACAGAATTGGCTGCAAGATCGAGCGAGGCGGCTGCGACGGCTACCTCGAATGCCGAGAAAGCCACCGAGGCCACGGGGGCTGAGGCTGAAGCCTTTGCGCAAGCTGCCAGGGCAAGCGCCTCGGCTGCCGGTGCGCTCAGCATGACTGTCCGGGCTAATACCGCCGGAGTTGTTGCTACCGTGGCAGGTGATACTTACAAGGCCAGCCACGCTTTTAAGGCTGCGGATCAATGCTTGCAAGCGGCCGAAAAGTCCTTGGATTTTGCAGAAAAAGCAACCAAAGATGCTGAAGCAGGCGACATTGTCCAGGCGGCCGCAGCGGCTGAGTCTGCCGTATTTTTCGAGACCAAGACAGAAGAAGTAACCGAGGATGTGATCGACGTCCCTGCGGACGAACCAAAGGACGAACCACAAGACCAACCGCAAGACGAACCAAAGGACCAACCGCCTCCGGAAGAAACGTATGAAGAAGAAACATCCACAGAACAAGAACAAGACTGGAAAGAGGAAGAGCCGACGAGTCCGAGTAGTTAGTGTCCATCCATAAATGAATCTTTGAATGGTGGGCACTAATGTCAGTTTTCATTTCAGAATTGAAAAATGGGATGAATCCGTGAAGAGATCAACCAGAGCCGGGCTTTGTGCGGTGGCGGTCGTTGTTTTGGGCTTATTTTGTTATGCCCTGCCGGTTCATGCCCAGGGAAACATACACATCGGCAAGACGAAAGTCACCCCAAAGTTTGCGTACAAGGCTGAATACGATGATAATATCTATCTGGAAGAAAATAATGAGAAATCAGACTATATCAATACGGTGACGCCCGGGATCGGATTCTCTTTTGAGGGAAAACGCGGAAACTATCTTAAGGCGGGTTATGAAGTCGACCTTGTTCGTTACAGCGATTATGACGATAACAATTACGAGTCGCACAAGGCAACGGGCGGTTTTGGGATCAAATCGCGCCCGGGCCTTTACCTGAAAGTGAACGACCGTTACACAGACACGGCAGACCCGTATGGGAGTGCAGAGCTATATAAAGAGGGAAAAAAGACCAAGCGCCTGGTGAACACACTGGAGGGTTATGTCGGGTATGAGTTTTCGGATCGCTTTATCCTCGAGGTTCAATACAAGAACTTTGTGGAAGAGTACGATCTTTTTACTGACAGGTGGCAGAACAAGCGTGATCATGTTTATGGAGGCAAGTTCTATTACAAGTTATTGCCCAAGACATCATTTCTGGCCGAATACCGACGCACCACGCGCGAATACACCGAGCAAGCGAATGCAACAGACAACGACAGAGGGATTACCAGCAGCACGTCGGAAGACTATAAATTGGACGATTATTTTCTGGGTCTGCATTGGGATCCAACCGCCAAGCTGAACGGAGACCTGAAGTTCGGTTATAGCCAAAAGAGCTATGACAATGAGCGAGGTTGGAGGAATAACTACAGATACGCAGACAAGGACACATGGATTGTAGAGACGAACCTGCAATTCAATGCCTCAGAGAAGACCAGGCTGCGCACAAAGATTATGCGGTCCATTAAGGAATCTACCGATGTTACCAGCCACTACTATACGGACACCACCATTGGGCTTGATTTGAATCAGGCAGTGGGCCGGCGAATGTATGTCGATTTAGGTATTGATTATAACATGGCCAGATACAACGCTTACGGCACTGCGAAGCCAAGAGAGGACAACACCGTTACAGCAACGGTCGGGCTGGAGTACAGAATTCGGCCGTGGCTTCGCGCCGGTGTGGAGTACGGTTACAGGCGTAAGGAGTGTAGCGAGGGTTTTGAGTACAGGGAATATACAAATCATAAGGGGACAATTAGGATAGGCGCTGTATTTTAGTCCGTTAGTTCCAAAATCCGTGTTTTTTCTGGCAGAAAATTTTTTACCATGTTCAACAAAAAGTGAGCTAAAGTGCCTAAAGTGTCTAAAGTGAGCTAAAGTTAATGTGCACGCCCCCGGCGTGGTCAGTCTTGAAAACAGGTTGCGCTGAAAGCGCAGTCCTTAACTTTAGGCACTTTAGTTCACTTTAGCTCACTTTAGGCACTTCTTTTTGGTTCCGGCTTGTCCGGGTTAGATATTGTCATATGATCCGCGTTATCCTTTTCACACTATTTTGCTTTCTCATAGGGGCCT
Organism: Desulfobacterales bacterium; assembly: GCA_030616475.1. Taxonomy (GTDB): domain Bacteria; phylum Desulfobacterota; class Desulfobacteria; order Desulfobacterales. The sequence goes on along the minus strand of JAUWXF010000003.1, from coordinate 16,196 downwards.
GTGGTGGGGGCGAAGTTCTACGGGTTACCACAGTGCACGATGGTGACCTGAGTTACCTTCAGGATACCGAACGGGCAGAGGTCGTCAGGATAAAGAAGGCCCAAAAGGGGAAGGGAATAGGCTCTGGACTAAATCATGTCATTAAGAAGGCGCCCAACATCTCGGCGCATGAATATCTTCGGACAAGGGGCAACCTTGAAAGTTCAGAAACCCTTGACTACAAGATGGGGGGCTATGATGTCCTGAGCATCGAGGTTTACGAAGAACCGGACCTTTCACGGGATGCCGTGCGTGTTTCGGCAGATGGGTATATTACGTTTCCCTTAATCGGGGGAGTCAAGGTTGCAGATAAGACCTCGGCCGAGGTGGAAAATATTATTGCCGGCCTGTTGGCTGAAGGGCAGTTTCTGGTAAATCCCCATGTTTCAGTATTTGTAAAGGAGTATTTGAGCAAAAAGGTTCTCATACTCGGTGCTGTGGAGAGGCCCGGGAGCTATGAGCTCAGGGCATCAGAGAGGGTGCTGGATGTCTTATCAAAGGCGGGAGGTGTCGATTTTGCAGAGGGAGGGAACAAGATTACCATTTTGAGGACAGAGACAGCCGGCGGCACCAAGGATGAAAAGATAGCTATCGATATCAACCTTCGCAGGCTTCTGGACGGCGAGGACCCCCTTTCCAATCTTCGGATCTCTGACAAGGATATCATATATATCCCCAAGGCGGACAAGGTGTTTATTATAGGAGAGGTGAAGGATCCAGGGGATTACCTTCTTAAAGACAGGGACGTAACTATTGTTGAGGCCGTTGGGATGGCGGGGGGATTCACAAGGATTGCAGCCCGGAACCGGACAAAGATCATCAGGGTAGAAGACGGCGTTGAAAAGATCATTCATGTGAAGATCGATGAGATCATGCGTGAAGGGAGAAAGGCCGAAGATATTGTCCTGAGACCGAATGACATCATCGTAGTGCCGGAGAGCTTCTTTTAGAGAGGCAGGATTCTCCATCTTTAGTTATGAATTTCGTGTTTTTTCTGGCAGAAAATATGTTGCCATGTTCAACAAAAAGTGAGCTAAAGTGCCTAAAGTGTCTAAAGTGAGCTAAAGTTAATGTGCACGCCTTCGGCGTGGTCAGTCTTAAAAACAGGTTGCGCTGAAAGCGCATTCCTTAACTTTAGGCACTTTAGTTCACTTTAGCTCACTTTAGGCACTTCTTTTTGGTTCCGGCTTGTCCGGGTTAGGTTAGCATGGAAGAAAACAGGGAACAGCAGGTAGACCTTCGTGATTACCTCGGGGTGATCATGAAACGCAGGTGGACCATTATCACCTGTTTTGTCATCATTGTGGTCACTGTAGCCATTGCCACCCTCACTACTACACCTATTTACAGGGCTACGATAAAGCTGATCATAGAGAAGGAGAACCCCAATGTGGTTTCGATTCAAGAAGTGATGTCTGTTGATGCCTCCGGAACAGACTATTACCAGACACAGTACAAGATCATAGAGAGCAGGTCGATTGCCAGGGAGGTTATTGAAAGGCTCAATCTGGACCAAAGTGAAGAGTTTTTCCCAAAACCAAAGGATGACTTCTTCTCCAATATCAAAAGATCGATCAGCGAGACCATCGTTTCATGGAAAGAGGCCGCTTTTTCCTTATTTAAACAAGAAAAGGAGTTGAATCCGGGTGATGAATCCGACCAGGTGGAGTCAGATTCGTCTTTGGTGTCAACATTTATTGAAAGGATCAACGTCGAGCCCATCAGAAACACCAGGCTGGTAAACATCGGTTTTGATGCCAAAGACCCGGTGCTGGCCGCAAGGATAGCAAACACCCTGGCCGGGGCCTATATTGATCAGAACCTGAACACCAAGCTAGCAGCGGTCCAGGATGCCGTGTCATGGCTCGACAGACGGATTCAAGAGGAGAGGAAGAAGGTTGAGGTCGCTCAACTGAGATTTCAACAGTATAAGGAACAGTATGGCATAATAACCGGGTTTTCGAGTGACACGGAGAAGATAACCGCTCAAAAGTTAGCCGAACTAAACAGCCAGGTGATTACGGCAGAGGCAAGGCGGGTTGAGGCCGAGACCCGCTACAAACAGACAAAACGCCTTATGAAGTCAAAGGGGAGCCTCGATTCTATACCTGAAATCCTGAACAACGAGCTGATCAGGACCATCAAAGAGAGCGAGGTGGAGCTTTCAAGGACCCTTTCGGAACTATCCAAAAAGTATGGCAAGAACCACCCGCAAATCATAGCAGTCAAGGCCGAGCTTGCTACCCTGGAGAAGAGGAAACGTGGAGAGATTCAAAAGGTGGTTGACTCATTGAAGAACGAGTACGAGGTGGCGCTGGCAAGGGAGAGGTCATTGCGGGACTCGCTTGCAAGACAGAAGCAGGAATCCCTGGAATTGAACAAAAAGGCTATCGAATTCGGGGTGCTAAGCAGAGAAGCCGCAAGCGCAAAACAGATGTATGACTTGCTGGTCAAGAGGTTCAAGGAGACCTCTATTACAGAAGATATGAAGACCGGCAATATTCGTGTTGTTGACAGGGCCGAGATTCCGGAGATACCGATCAAGCCAAGGAAGAAGCTCAACATACTACTTGCCGTGATCGTTGGCCTGACTATGGGCACAGGGCTCGCCTTTTTCTTCGAGTATCTGGACAATACCGTCAAGACCCCGGATGACATAAAGAGGTATTTTGGGATTCCCTATCTGGGTCCTGTGCCTGTCATTGAACATGACAGGGGAGCAAAGGATGGGGAAATTCCGGAACTGGTGGCCGTGGAAACCCCAAAATCGACTGCGAGTGAGGCTTACCGGGGGCTGCGCACGAGCCTGCTTTTTTCTTCGGCTGAAGCCCCCCCGCAGGTTATCCTGATTACAAGTGCAGGACCGGAGGAAGGAAAGACTTTGACATGCACCAATCTGGCCGCAACCATGGCCCACGCGGGCTCAAAGGTGCTCCTGGTCGATTGTGATATGCGCAGGCCCAGAATAGATCATATCATGAAGGTTGGGCGCGATGTAGGGCTTTCCAATATTCTGGCGAGCACCACGGAGGGTAATCAGGTGCTGTTCAAGACCAAGGTGGCCAATCTGCATGTGATCCCATGCGGTCCTATCCCGCCCAATCCTTCCGAGCTGCTGGGATCAAATCGGATGGTGCAACTCGTCAAGACCTTTCGTGAACGGTATGACAAAATCGTCATCGATTCTCCGCCGATCACGGCGGTGACTGATGCCACCGTGCTGGCCCGCATTGCAGACGGGGTGGTTGTAATCATTCGTTCCGGGGATACAAGCAGGGATATCGTTCGAAATTGTGTGGAGCAGCTTAAGGGGGTCAATGCCACCATACTCGGGGCTGTTTTGAATGGTGTCAATATGGGAAAGGACAGTTATTATTACTATCAATATTATTACTACTATTATGGTGAAGACGGAGACAAAAAGAAAAAGGGCCGCCGAAAAAGACGATCTTCCAGGAGTTATGCCTAACCCGGACAAGCCGGAACCAAAAAGAAGTGCCTAAAGTGAGCTAAAGTGAACTAAAGTGCCTAAAGTTAAGGAATGCGCTTTCAGCGAGACCTATTTTTAAGACTGACCACGCCGAAGGCGTGCACATTAACCCTGGCCCAGACCGGGTTTTTCTCCACTGGGCATGGTCCAACTTCTGTCGCACCAGGGCGGGCTTTAGCTCAGACCGGGCGGGGATAAACCCCGCCCCTACGTAGGGTCGGGCTTTACGCCCGACCGATGTCTTGTTGTTGAATATAGCAAGAAATTTTCTGCCAGAAAAACACGAATTTTATAACTTAGGGACCGAATGATCGATCTCCACTGCCACATCCTCCCCGGCATGGATGACGGCGCCGGATCCATGCACGAAAGCCTGGCCATGTGCCGGCAGGCTGCACAGGACGGCATTCACACCATTGTGGCCACCCCCCATACCTTGGACGGGGTCTATGTGAATCCCATATTCAAGGTTATAGAGCAGGTCTCTGTGCTCAATAAAGCTTTGTCTGAGCATGATATGCGCATCCGGATCCTTCCGGGCTCAGATGTCCATCTGTGCAGGGACTTGTGGAGATATGTTGAGAGCGGTGAGGGGGGCACCATTAATAATGACAAGAAATACCTCTTGCTGGAGCTTCCCGCGCAGTTCATACCACCCGGGTTAAAGGATGAAATCTTCAATCTCAAGGTGCGGGGTATGACCCCTATTATTACCCATCCTGAGAGAAACCTAATTATTCAAAAAGAGAGCTCCGTCCTTTGTGAGGCTATAGCTCTGGGGGCCTTATCTCAGATGACGGCCTCGAGTATCACAGGCAGGTTTGGGGGTGGTGTCAAGCAATGCGCTGAAACATTGTTGAAGCGGCGTATGGTACATATCATAGCATCTGATGCCCATTCATCCGAGGGGCGCCCACCGCTCCTGTCGCAGAGTGTTGAAGCGGCATCTCAGATTCTCGGCAATGCCGATGAGGCGGAACAGATGGTGGTGGGCGCACCTGATAGGGTGTTGTCAGGCCAAGCTTTGGAGGTGCCGGAACCGTTGAAGGAAAAGCGCTTCAGGCTCGGCTTTTGGTAATTGGAGGGACTAAAGACGGTTATGCCCAGAGTCGATTAAAGAAAATCCGCCGGTAGCTCCCGGGGAGAAATGGGACGGTGTGTTCCGTCTGACGAAGAAATAAAACAGAGCCCTTCAGGGCGGGAGAGGCTTCAAACTTTGCGCATGTGACCATGTGGTGAACAGTGCGGATGAAATATCTTGACTTTTGAGGTGCAATCGTCGATACTGCTGAATTATAAAGGGTTTAAATGTCGAATTGTGGTATCAATTTAGCCTATTGAAAAAGCGAGCCTAACGAGCATACAGGTGATCCGATTCTAAAGCGGGTCACTGTTTGAGCGTATTAGTGAGCGTTAAGAAAGAACAGCAAAACGGCATATTTTTTTTCTAAGGGTTAAATGATATCCACCACAATCGAGGTTATTTACAAAAGTCATTCCCTGTTCTTTCTTTACGCTCACTTATGCGCGAGTTTGAGCCGGTTTAGAATCGGATTGCCTGTATGCGATAATGTTTTCAAGGAACTAAAATGTTACGAATTGTGTAGCCTCCTGCATGCCGGCAGGCAGGGGTTGTGTCGTACGGCGGGGGGCAAAACGGTTTTTTTTGTGCCTGGTGAAGTGAAGTATGTTCGTTATCGGCTATTTTCTGAGTGCACTTGCCACAATTCTGAACTACGGTTTAATCTTCTATATGTGGGTCGTGATTGCACGGGCCGTGCTTTCCTGGGTGAACCCTGATCCGTACAACCCCATTGTACGCTTTATCCACAATGTGACCGAACCGGTGCTGTACCGCGTGCGGAGATGGCTTCCATTCGGGTTCGGCGGTATCGACTTTTCTCCTTTAATCGTGCTGTTAATCATCATATTTTTGCGGACGTTTCTGGTAAACAGCTTGATGAGATTGTCGGCAAGATTGCTATAACGATAAAATCGCGAAGCGATTTTATGACTTGAAAGAGGGGAGGGCACCCATGAAGATTACCCCATTGGACATTCAGCAACATCAGTTTCGCATTCGCTTCCGGGGCTTTGATCTGCGGGAGGTCGATAGTTTCTTAGAACAGATAGTCGATGAATTCGAAACCCTGATACGAGAAAACGCAAATCGGCAAACGGAGATTGAAAGGCTGAGACACGAGATCCAGGAATACAGGGATCGAGAAAAGGCCTTCAAGGACGCCATGGTCAATACACAAAAGGCGCTCGATGACATGAAGATGAATGCCGAAAAGGAGGCCGAACTGATCGTAGCTGAAGCAGAAATGAAGGCTGAGAAGATATTGAGTACGGCTCATTACCGGCTTACACAGCTCCACGAGGATATGTCAGAACTTAAAAGGCAGCGTATGCAACTCGAGGTTGAGCTTGGAAGTATCCTTGAGGCCCACAGAAAACTCCTGGATATGAGCACGGAAGCCATGGATGCCAAAGAGACATCCGAACAAAAGCTGAAATATCTCAAGGGGAGGTAATTGGGGAGATTTCATGGCCAAGATTGATGCGTTTTTCAAATTGATGAATGAGCAAGGGGCTTCAGACCTCCACCTCGTTGCAGGTCAGCCGCCTATGCTCCGGATTGCCGGTGATATAGAGAGAGTCAAATACAAGGTCCTCGACAATGATGATCTCAGGAGCATGCTTTATGAGATTACGCCCGAAGACAAGGTCAAGCTATTTGAAGAAACCGGTGATGTCGATTTTGGCTATGAGATTCCCAGCCTTGCGCGCTATCGGGCAAATTATTTTATGCAAAGAAACGGTATCGGCGCGGTCTTTCGAGAAATTCCCAGCGAGATCCCCACGGCTGAGAAGTTGGGTCTGCCTGCTGTCGTATCGAAGCTGGCCTCACTCCCCCGAGGTTTGGTGCTGGTCACCGGCCCCACAGGGAGTGGCAAATCCACAACACTGGCGGCCATTATCGACCAGGCGAACAGGACCCGAAAAGATCATATTATTACTGTTGAAGATCCCATTGAATTTGTCCACACAAGCGAGAGTTGTGTGGTGAATCACAGAGAGGTGGGCGCTCATACCAAATCTTTTTCAGCCGCCTTGCGCGGGGCTCTTCGTGAAGACCCGGACATTATCCTGGTAGGTGAGATGCGAGACCTTGAAACCATCTCCCTGGCTGTTGAGGCAGCCTCTACCGGACACCTTGTCTTTGCTACTCTGCATACCACCAGTGCTCACAAGAGCGTAGACCGCGTGATTGAGGTCTTTCCGGCCCATCAGCAGGAACAGATACGATCCACCCTGGCAGATGGACTCAGGGCTGTGATAGCCCAGGTCCTTTTCAAGCGGATCGACAAAAAGGGACGCTGCGTGGCCCTGGAAATCCTGATTGCCACACCTGCGGTACGTAACCTGATCCGGGAAGCCAAGACTTATCAGATTCCCTCTATGGTACAAATGGGTAAGAAATACGGGATGCAGCTCCTGGACGACGCTATTATGAATTTGCTCAATAAGGGTTGGATCAGTGCAGATGAGGCCTACGCGAAGTCCAATGACAAAAGCAAATTCCGATCCCTGTTGAAGGCGCCCCCTACCGATTTTACTGAAGCATAGCGTTAGTAGTACCTAAGTTATGAAATTCGTGTTTTTTGTGGCAGAGAGTTTTTTCACACGTTGAAGAATCTAAATTCGAAATCCGAAATCCGAAATTCGAAACAATATCGAATGACAAAAATTCAAAACAGAAAAACAGAGAAATTGAGGGATTGTGGAATTGAAGGACTGACGTCTTGGAATACGGAATCCCTGAATTCCTGAATCTGTAACGTTTAGAACATTTGGACATTTGATATTCGGATTTGTTTCGGATTTCGATATTCGAGTTTCGGATTTGTTTCCGGCTTTTCCGGTTTAGGTATTTGGTAATTCCACTTTTCTATTCGCGAGTTTCAGTTTGGCATTACGGGAGAAAATGCCATGACAAGACAAGAGATAGACCATATTATGACCAGGATGCTTGACTCCCGCGAGAACGTATCTGACCTGAACATAACCGTTGGCAAGCCGTTTCAGGTAGAAAGCGCAGGCGTTTTGACCCCGGTTGATCTGGAGCCGCCTTTCAATGAACTCACTCCATTTCAAACCGAAATGTTCGCCTTGAACCTGATCAACCGGGACAGGCGTTTGAGCGAGATCCTCCTGAACGAAGGCTCATGCGACCTGTCATATCAGCTCCCTGGCAAGGCTCGTTTTCGGGTAAACATTTTTTCTCAGAGAGGCAATTATTCTATCGTTTTGCGAAAACTGGAGACCAAAGTCCCCACCATAAATGAACTGGAGCTGCCAGAGGCCTTCTCAAAAATGGCAGGGGAGAAAAACGGCATTATCTTTGTGACCGGGGCCACAGGAACCGGCAAATCAACCTCCCTTGCAGCCGTACTAAATGAAATCAATGAACAAAAATCGGTTCACGTGGTAACCCTGGAGGACCCCGTGGAATATCAGCATCCCCACAAGATGGCTACACTTAATCAGAGGGAGATGGGGACCGACTTTGATACCTTTGCCAGCGGGTTGCGTGCGGCCCTCCGGCAGGCCCCAAAGGTTATCCTCGTGGGCGAGATGCGCGACAGGGAAACCGTGGAAATCGGGTTGAGTGCTGCGGAGACGGGCCACCTGGTTATGACTACCCTTCACACTGTGGATGCAGGCCAGACTATCAATCGCATCCTCGGCATGTTCAATATTGAAGAGGAGAATCAGATCCGCATCCGATTGGCTGACACCATCCGATGGATTGTCTGCCAGAGGCTCCTTCCAAAAGTCGGCGGTGGTCGCGTGGCCGCCTTTGAGATCATGGGGACAAACCTCAGGGTGCAAGACACGATCCTTCACGGTGAGTCCGAAGGAAGGACGTTTTATGAGATCATTGAGGCTGGTGAGGCATTTGGCACGACCACCTTTGATCGGCACATCATAGGACTCTACGAGAAAGGTCTTATCACTCAGGAGACCGCCATTGCCTATGCCTCGCGCAAAGGGGTGGTAGGCCGAGGCATCGATCGGGTAAAGAGTGCCCGTGGAGAAAAAACGACCGATATTGAAGAACTGGAAGTCGATTCAGACTACAGACGCAGACAGCGCGAACTGAAGTAAGGAGAGTTATAAGGGATTAAGGAATTTAGGAATTGAGGAATTCCCCAATTCCTCAATTCACAATTCCTGAATCCCGGCCCGTCCGCCATCGGCTACGCCTCAGGCGAATGCCTGGCAGGCTTGTCCGGTTAGGGAGTGTATTAATGGAAGTCCTGTGCAAAAGCTGCAAGGCCAAGTTCAAGATCGCGGATGACAAGCTGCCTGCGGGCCAGGTGGTTTCCCTCAAATGCCCAAAGTGCAAGAGCAAGATAGAGATTAAGACTACCATTGACGAGGTGGCCTCAGATACCTATGACGTTTCTGAAAAAACCTTTGATTTTGTAGAGCAAGGGGTTAAGACGGCCTTGATCTGCGACCAGGATGCGGGAGTAAGAGAAAAGATACGTTCTACCCTCCAGCGAATGGACTACCACGTCATGGAGGCAGCATCGGCTCGGGATGCCATGAAGTACATGCGATTCCGCGTCTTTGACCTGGTCGTGCTGGATGAAAACTTTGAAGGGGGTAATCCTGAATCAAACCACGTGCTGCAATACCTGGGGCACCAGCCTATGAACACCCGCCGGAATATCTTTGTGGTCCTCCTGGGGAACAGCTTCAGGACTGCTGACAATATGATGGCCTTCAATAAGAGTGTAAACCTGGTAGTCAACCTGAATAATGTAGATCAGCTTGAAAAGGTCCTGAAGCGATCCCTGATAGAGAATGAAGAGTTCTACCGTGTGCTAAAGATGTCTCTCAAGAAAGTGGGCCGGGCCTGATCGCCCGCTGGATACTTGTCATTGGTCATTAGTCGTTGGTTACGCCGGATCACATTAGTCATTACCCCCAACTCCGCATAGCGCCTGTCGGCTTGAGAAGAGTCCCGAAATCGAAATTTGATCTTAGCATGAATGCCCGGGATTTTGAAAGAGAGAGGACTACCTTAGAAAACGCTCTTAACACGAAAGGCCTGGATTTTGCGGCCGCTTATTTGGCTGTTGGTGATTTACGAGAACTTATCCGGACCCATACCGAAATTATCTCGTCAGAGACAATCCTGGCCCTTGAGGGGGTTCTTAAGAATTCAGATTTTTCTCGTCAAACGCAATCCTTCTTCCTGTACAGGGAAGCTGCTGATGCCTTAACTTCCATTATCGTCCATACCATTGCAGAACCCGTGGCTGACCAAGCAATCTCTGTTTTAGAGAACCTGCTTGGCACGACCGTTGGAGATCCGCAAAGAGCAGTTGCCGGTGCCCTGGGCTCTCTTCCCATTTCCATTCATGGCCCCAAGGTCAGTGAAGAGACAATAGAGGACATACCCCGTGTGAAGTGGCAGGAGATATTGGAAGAAAAGGGCATCACGAAATGTAATACGCCGGCAGTTATTGGAAGGAGTTTAGTTGTTAGCATTGATAAAGAGAATAGATTGTTGGTAGTCAAATTCGCCTGCGCGGGAGATTCTTATCGGTCCATATATAGGGAAGCGGTCTGGATGGAACATTTGTCTTCAGAAGCCTATTCTTTTGCCGTAAGATTTAATATTCCTGTGGCCATAAAGATTGATGGAAGCTATGTATTCAGGTTAGAGAATATGCCGGTAAGGATGCCTGATGGAATAGATCTTCATCCAGAGAGTTATGCCATTTGCTTTATCGCTCATAAGGATTATTTTGCCTATCCCAACGAGCATAGAACGGAAAGAAGACTGACTATGGAGGGATTCAGGGAGGTTATGTTTAGAAATGCATGGTTATTGGGAAAGCTGACCTTCTTAGGCATTGTTCATTCTGCCCCGATTCCGCTTTTTCATAACCGGGTTCAAAGGGAAAGAAGAGAAGATCATGGTTTATATGAATGGCCGCGAGGAGGCAGGCTCGACAGGTGGCTTGATTCCTGCTGCTATCCCAATTTTGGTATCACAGGCATAAGGGACTTTGAACACCTCATTGCCTTCAACGGTCTCAGTCGAAATCTTTACCGCCATATTGGTGCCCAGATATTCAGCCTGTTGTTGGTCGCAGGTAGCTATTTTCGTAACAAAGATAGAGAGAGAGTTGGACTTGACCGGCAAGGCAATCCAATGGATGCTCGAGACCTTTTTGACAAGCAATTCCTTAAGGAGCTGGTCGAGGGGATTTCCCTTAATTATTACCATGGCTTTGTAGGAACAGAATTTGCCGGGAAAGTCCCTTTTGATTTAGGTGAACTTACCTCCCGTATGATCGATGAGATGGGTGTAGATCGCCATATGGAGGAGGTATTGAGAGTTGTAGACCAAAAACAAATGTCAGATGAAGAGTTCAGAAAGTTCTTGGGAGAGAGGGGATACTCTGAAGACGAAACAAAGGGTTTCAAAAAGGGAGTGGAAGATATCACTATCTATACCGGGCCACACCTGGGTGGATTTAACGAAAGAATATCTCTACCTGAGCTCATTGAGTCCGTAGGAACTATGGCCGCTTTATGTATAGCCGGCAGATACTGGAGAGAAAACTTCTCCTCTTAACCATTCTCTGGCTCGCTATAATGAGCCTTCCCGTGGCTGGTGCCCAAAACCAGATCACCTTCTGGACCACAGAAGTAGAGAAGGATCGGCTCGAAATCCAGCGGGATATTGCCCGCACATTCACCCGCAAAACCGGAACTGTTGTCCGCGTGATCCCTGTGCAGGAAAATCTCCTAACAGCAAGGGTCACGGCCGCCTATGCAGCGAGATCGCTGCCCGATGTGCTCTTCCACCCCGTCGAGTTCACCATCGGATGGGCGGAGGCTGGGATTCTGGATGATCGGTCGGCAACGCAGGTGGTGAATCACCTGGGCAAGGAGACCTTTGGCGCAGGGCCCCTGAACCTCGCCCGTGTCCCCGGGGGCTACGCTGCCGTGCCGATCGACGGATGGGGCCAGCTCCTCCTTTACCGCAAAGACCTCTTCGAGAAAAAGGGGCTTTCCGTGCCGAATCGCTGGGATCACATCCTTCAAGCAGCCAAAGCCCTGCACAATCCCCCTTTGATCTGGGGCTTCGAGGTCGCCACCGACCCGGGGGAGACTTACACCCAGCAGGTTTTCGAGCACTTCGCGCTGTCCAATGGCGTCAGACTGACAGGCAAATCCGGAATCGTCGACCTGGACACCCCCGAGATGGTCGAGACCCTCAAGTTTTACAAAGCCCTTGCCCGTTTCAGCCCGCCCGGGAACCTTTACTGGCTCCATACCCGGATGGACTATATCTCTGGACGAGCGGCAATGATTATCTGGTCGCCCTTTATCTTGGATGAGCTCTCGGGGCTTCGGAGGGATCAGCCCGTGGTCCCCGATATCGCCAAAGGGGAATCGGGATTCCTGGCCAGGAGTACCGGCTTCGTGACCATCATTTGCGGCCCGAAAGGGGCCGCCCAATACGGGCAGATAAACTACCTGGGGATCACCCGGGATGCGGACAAGGCCTCGGCCAAACAATGGGTCGAATTTCTGCTTAACGAGGGGTACCTGAGGTGGTTAGGCATGGCGGCGGAGGGTAAATTGCCCGTGCGCAAGGGGACCCGGGGCGCGCCCAACCGCTTCATTGACGGGTGGAAGGAGCTTGAGTTCGGGGTGACGACCAGGGCCAGGATCTCCGAGTTTTACGGGGTGGACGTGGTGAAAACCATTGCAGCCGGGATAGAGGGTTTTGATCGCTGGGGATTTGCCGAGGGCAAAGGTGCCCTCGTGTCCAAGATCTATGGAACAAAGGTTATTCCCGAGATCCTCAAACGATTCCTCAACAACGAACTCAACGCGAAGGACGCCGCCCGGATGATGGACGAGCGGGTGAAGGGATTGGAGGATTGAGGATTGATGATTGTTGATTGGCGATTGATGATTGATGACTGACCAGTGGCTGTTGAGTGTTGACCGATGCCGGATGCCAGATGCCGGATGCCGTCGTAAGATATCAGGCATCGGGCATCCTGCATCAAACTAATGACCAGTGACCAATGACCAATCAACAATCATCAATCGCCAATCATCAATCGCCAATCATCAATCGCCAATCAACAATCGTCAGTCATCAATCATCAATCAACAATCAACAATCGTCAATCAACAATCAACAATCGCCAATGTTCAATCATCAATCATCAATCAACAATCGCCAATCTCTTCTAGATCAGGAATCCCGGCTTGCCTTCTGGATGCTGGTCCCTACATTCACAGTCGTGCTGGCCTTTGTAATTTTTCCGGTGATCTGGAACCTGTGGCTCAGTCTCAAACCGGTCTCCCTCGGGGATCTTCGAGGGGCCTCTTTTTTCAAGTTCAACCTCACTCTTGATAACTTCCGGAAGGTCTTCAGTGATCCGGACTTTGTGCCGGCCCTTGTGACGACACTGATCTACACCGTTTCTGGAAGCGCTCTGTCCATTCTCCTGGGGTTGATGGCGGCCCTCTTGGTCCATGGGGAATTCCGTGGCCGGAGCTTGCTGAGGGGGCTTTTCATCTCCCCTTATATCGCCCCGGTTGTGGCCGTCACCTTCACCTGGAGTTTTATCCTGGATCCCCAACTGGGTGTGCTCAACTGGCTGGCCGTGGACAGGGGCCTCTTGGCCCAGCCGATTCCGTTCCTCTCACAGCGCTGGTGGGATCTGGACCTTATGGGGGTGAGGGTCCGCCTCCCCCTGGCCCTCACTTCGGTGATCCTCTTCGAGGGGTGGCGTTACTTTCCCTTTGCCTTCCTGTTTATTCTCGCACGGCTCCAGGCCATCCCGGATGAGCTTTACCAGGCGGCATCGGTGGACGGGGCGAGCCCGTTTCAGCGGTTCTACCATATCACCCTGCCGCAGCTCGCCACGGTTCTGTCCACACTCTTGCTCTTCCGGTTCATCTGGACCTTTAACAAGTTCGACGATATCTTCCTGCTCACAAGGGGACAGGCCGGAACCAGGGTCTTGACCATTAAGGTGTACGATTACGCCTTTGGTGAGTTCAACATCGGGGCGAGTTCAGCAATGGCCATGGTCCTCTTTGGGGTTCTGTCCGTGTTTCTTCTAATCTACTTCCGCTGGATCGCAAAGGAGGCATGATGTGGGATGGAGATATGATGGGATGAGTCGAGAGAGTTTGGAGGCAACCATTATCCGCATCTTCAGGGTCGTGGGTATCCTTTTCTTCATCGGTATCGTGGCCTTCCCCTTTTACTGGATGATTCTTTCTTCTTTCAAGTCCCTTGAGGAGATAATGATCAAACCCGCCAACCTGGGACTCGACATCCGAAAAGTCGATTTTCACGCCTATTATGAGGTCCTTTTCAGACACGGGTTTCTCCGGTACATCTCCAACAGCGTGTATGTCTCCATTGCCACCGTGGTGCTCTCCGTGACACTGGCCACGCTTGGGGGCTATGCAGTCACACGGCTTCATTTTCGCGGACGCGGTTTTATGTCTTACAGCATTTTGCTTATCTACATGTTTCCGGCCATCGTCCTGGTGATCCCTTTGTACGTGATATTCTCCCGGATGGGGCTGCGGGATTCGATCAATGTGCTCATCCTCGTGTACCTGGCCCAGACGCTGCCGGTGGCCCTTTATATGCTCCGGAGCTACTTCCAGACGCTGCCCGCCGAGATGGAGCACGCGGGGCTCGTAGACGGGTGCAGCCGCATCGGGGTTATCTGGCGGATCGTCATACCGCTCTCAGCCCCGGCACTGGCCAGCGTGGCACTGTACACCTTTATGATCGCCTGGAACGAGTTCCTCTTTGCCTTCATGTTCCTGGATACCCCGGAGAAATTCACCCTGTCCAGAGGGGTTGTACAGCTTGCAGGGAGCGTGCATCTCTCCAAACAACTGGTGATGGCCGCCTCAGTCCTGGTGACCATTCCGATTCTGGTCCTGTTCTTCTTGTTTGAACGCCGCCTGGTCCGGGGCCTGACCGCCGGGGCCATGAAAGGTTGAACATGGCATCTGTCACCCTGAAAGCAATTAACAAACGATTTGGCAACATCGTGGCTCTCTCCCGGGTAGATCTGCACGTGGAGGACGGCGAGTTCTGCGTGCTCTTGGGGCCTTCGGGCTGCGGCAAAAGCACCCTGCTCAATATTATCGCCGGCCTGATCCCCCAGGACGAGGGCACGGTGCTGCTGGATGGTCAACCTGTGGACCGACTCGCCCCACGGGAGCGGGATGTGGCCATGGTCTTCCAGAGCTATGCCCTTTATCCACACATGACGGTGTCTCAGAACCTGAGCTTCGGCCTTCGCATGCGCGCGGTCCCCAAGCCCGATATACACAAGCGGGTCCTGGAAACGGCCCGCCTCCTGGGGATCGAGGACCTCATGGATCGAAAACCGAGGGAACTCTCGGGTGGCCAGCGGCAGCGCGTGGCCATGGGTCGGGCGTTGGTGCGCCAGCCTAAGCTCTTCCTGCTCGACGAGCCATTGAGTAACCTGGATGCCCGCCTGCGGTCCAGCGTCCGGCTGGAGCTCAAGCGCCTGCACCGCCAGATCAAGGGTACCATCGTATACGTGACCCACGACCAGGTAGAGGCCATGACCCTTGGTGACAGCGTGGTGGTTATGCGTGATGGGAAGGTGCGCCAGATCGATCGGCCCGAGACCATCTACGCGCGGCCTTCAGACACCTTTGTGGCCACCTTCATCGGATCACCGGAGATGAACCTTTATCAAGGAAGGCTCATGCGCAAAGATGGTCGGCCCCATTTCCAGGGGTCTGGGTTCTCCTTGGATCTCGTCGGGCTTCAGCTCAATCTAAAGGAAGGCGAAGTGGAGCTGGGCATCCGTCCCGAGGACATCGAAATCGGGCAGGGCAGGGCCATGGCCCTACAGGCCAAGGTGGAGATGCTCAGCAACGTGGGCTCAGAGAAGTACGTCCATGCCCGTCTCGGTCAGGAGGGCCTGACGGTGCGCGTGCCGAAGGATGCTGCCTTCCAGCCGGGCCAGGTCATCCCCCTGACCGTCGATCCTCACCGGGTGCATATTTTCCATGAGGGCCTCCGCCTCTAATCCGTTCACCGCAGAGCCGCTTCTCCTATGCCTCCTTCACATTATCATCCAAAGAGTCTCATCACATTGTTGGTCTCCACGAGTATAAATTCCTGAATGTCACTTATGAGCTTTTTAATTTGGAAGTCATCGAGAAGTCAAGAAGACTTGATAACACCCTTCCAGTTTGCTGGTTCATCAAGATTTCAGCTAAAAGTTTGACAAATGGCTTTATATCAGATAGATGCCCAACCTGCGTGTATTATAATCAAGGCCACGTCATTTAAAGAGGTAACCCATTGAAGTAACGAAGTTATTCGCGCAATCAATTTTTGGTAAATCCGAAACTCGAAGCACGAAATCCCTGGCCCAGACCTGACTTACATGGGCAGCAGAATCATCCAGGCATGTCGCGCCAGGGCAGGCCGAAACAAATACGAATGACCCAAATCCCAAATTCAAAACAAAGGATATCTTCTAAAGTTTCAAATAGATATTGCAGCGATGCCGGAAATGTTTTGGTCATTTGATAT
>JAUWXF010000314.1 GCA_030616475.1 Desulfobacterales bacterium | reverse complement strand
GTCAATCTGCGGAATCGCTTGTGCGACGTACCGACGTACGTCTCCGCGCAATCCCTTGAGTTCCTTGACCTTGCGAAAAATTGCTCATTTCTGAATTGGAAACTGACGTTAGTGCCCATCATGTCAAAATTCGTTTATGGATGGGCACTAACTGGATTGTATTGGAATTTCCTTTCGGCTGACAGAAGAAAACGTGCTATTTTGAAGACCAGCGAAAAAGCACAGAGCTTGACAAGAAAGTCTCTTTTCATGGTTGTAACATTCAAGAATCTCTCAGTAGATCAGGCTAATACATACGGGCTGGTCCTGTCCTCATCCGGCATCTCGCATCGTTCGAGAAAAGGGGAGCATGGGTGGAACATATTGGTGAATGATACAGAGTACCAAAAAGCCCTAAACACGATCGAACAATATCTTAAAGAGAACCAGGATTTCCATCCAACGGATGAACCCCTTTGTGATGAATACCACAAGACATTCACGGGACTATGGGTATCTGGCATACTGCTGGCGTGCCATGTCGCTATAACAATAAGCAGTAACAGTCGGGGTTTCATCAGGGACTACGGATCATCGGCCTTTCACATTTTGCACGGAGAATTATACAGGAGCGCGACCTCCCTGATGATTCACGCGAACGCCTTGCACCTTGCAGGCAACATCCTCGGCATCGCCGTATTTGGCACCGCCGTCTGTACCATCACGGGTTGGGGCGTTGGCTGGCTTATGATCCTTGCGACCGGCATAGTCGGCAATCTGGTGAATGCCGTCTTGTACAAGGCGGGCCATCTTTCGGTCGGGGCTTCTACTGCCGTCTTCGGAGCAATCGGCATCCTGGCCGCGCAGCAGTTCTTCAAGAAGTTCAGGCTACCTGGCCAGCGAATGAGGGCGTGGCTTCCCCTAGGTGGTGGTCTGGCTCTCCTCAGTATTCTCGGTTCGGGGGAGTATACTGACTTGACGGCTCACCTGTTTGGCTTTATGGCGGGAATTATTCTGGGGGGCGTTTATGGTCTTCTTGTGAAACGGCCAGCAGCAAGGGCCTATCAGGCTTGTTTCCTTCTTATAGCTTTAAGCGTCCTTATCATGTCGTGGGTGAGGGCCATTGGCCACGGGTGAGGCCATAACAAGCTTCATCCTGATTACAGAAGATCCTCTCGGCCCGTATGGCAAAGTTCTTCTAAATGCGCCGCATTTTTCACCTCCGATTGCATCAAAGGACGATCTGCTTTCAACACACAAGCAAGGTATTGAAGCAAGCAGTAAGGCGGAACATAAAACGCTTCCCCAGTGATTTTATGTTTGAGCTGACAAAAGAGGAATTTGAGAATTGGAGGTCACAAATTGTGACCTCCAAGTGGGACAAGATGGGCTTGAGACATAGACCCATGGCTTTTACAGAGCAAGGCGTTGCCATGCTCTCAAGTGTGCTGCGGAGCGAGCGCTCTATCGAGGTCAACATTGCGATCATGCTGGCTTTCGTTCAGTTGAGGAAGATGGTGGCCGCGCACAAGGATCTCGCACGCAAACTGGCGGCATTGGAAAAGAAATATGACGAGCAGTTCAAAATTGTCTTTGACGCGATTCGTGAACTCATGACACCACCGGCAAAGCCGCGGCGCATTTACCCCGTTAAATTCAGATTGGCTTCATGTTTTTGAGAAAACATATCACCCAGAGTTATATGCAAATATCTACGTCTGAAAGTGTCAGCATATATTTAACCGGGGAGATTGGTTTTGATATCAAGGAGCGCCGTGCTACGTATGGCAAACGAACGAAAAAGGGTTAGGGCTGGCAGTGGAAAAGGAGCGCAAGGCAATCTCTGCACGAACGGCCCCTTTATGAAGGTTTTTATCGCGATGTCATATCGTTGGATTAGTGTATGAAGCTTCAAAAGGCTAAAAAAGTGGCAATAAAATACAATAGTTATAGAGTTATTTACTTATTTAAGGACGTCCCGGTTCTCTCCCAGGTGGTGGTGGATGTGGGCTACAGCCGCGGGCCGGAGATTGCCAGCCGACTCGAAGCCAACAACATCATCTGCAACTACCAGGCGAACACTGACGAAGAAGGGTTTACGGCCTCCGGTGCTCTG
>JAUWXF010000068.1 GCA_030616475.1 Desulfobacterales bacterium | reverse complement strand
ACTCAGGTTGTCAGGTACACCGTTGGCTACTTTAGGCTTTTCGAGTCAATTCACGTGCCAGTTGCCATGCCTCAATATCTTCAAACCGTTTAATCTTCATCGCTCTCTAACCTTGAACCGCCCGCCCTGCCCGCCCTGGCGCGACAGCTTTAGCATTGATGTCTGTCCCCATCATCCCGGTCTGGGCCAGGGGCGCGACAGCCCGCCCTGGCGCGACACCAGAATAATAATCGGTGCCATATAAAAACCCGGTCTGGGCCAGGGAAGTCGGAGAATGCCCCGCAGAGAAAAACCCGGTCTGGGCCAGGGTAAACCTTGGAACTTTAAACCTGAGTAGTTACCAAGAAACACGGATTCATGAAATGTGTGTTGCAACCTTTATTTTTACCCAACCCGAAATTTGCGCAGGCGTAGCGAATTACTCACCACAGAGACCGAGCTCATGGCCATGGCAGCGGCCGCAACTACCGGATTCAAAAGGATTCCAAAAAAGGGATACAGGGCCCCGGCTGCAATGGGAATCCCCAGGCTGTTGTAAAAAAATGCCCAGAAAAGGTTTTGTTTGATTACCCTCATAGTCTGAAACGAGAGCCTGATGGCTGCGGGAACCGATCGCAAATCATCTCTGATCAGGGTGATGTCGCTGGCCTCCATGGCCACATCTGTCCCTGCGCCGATGGCGATCCCGATGTCTGCCGTTGTGAGAGCCGGCGCATCATTAATACCGTCTCCAACCATGGCGACGATCTGACCCCGCGCCTGGAGCCGCTTTATCTCATCGGCTTTGTCACCGGGAAGCACCTCGGCAAGTATCTGATCAATGCCGACAGCACCAGCAACGGCTCGGGCTGTTTTTTCGTTATCTCCGGTGATCATGGCCACGTTCATCCCCATGTCTTTCAGCCCGGAGACTGCTGTGTGTGCAGATGCCTTGGGCATATCTGAAAGGGCAATAAGGCCAACAACCCGGCCTGCCTCGGCCACAAAGACACACGTCTTGGCCTCACTGGCAAGTCTTTCGGCCTTCTCGTTGAACCCATTCATTGCCACGGCCTCTCTTTCCATAAGCCGCAGGTTGCCCAAAAGGCATTCCTTGCCGTTTACGACTGCCCTGGCCCCAAGGCCTGATAGGGCCTCAAAGTCCTCAACACGATCAGGGTCCAATTCTTGTTGGCGGCCTTTTTCAATAATGGCCTGGGCCAAGGGGTGTTCTGAAACGGCCTCAATGGAAACAGCCGTTTTCAAAATATCGTGTTGTTCTATGCCTCCTCCGGTCAATATGTCTGTAACCTCGGGTTCTCCCTGAGTCAGGGTGCCGGTCTTGTCAAAAACAATAGTCGTCAGTTTATAAGCCCTCTCCAGGCTTTCCCCACCTTTGATCAAAATACCGTTTTCAGCCCCCAATCCCGTACCCACCATGACGGCGGTGGGTGTTGCCAGGCCCATGGCACAGGGACAGGCAATGATCAAGACCGATACAAAATTTAGGAGGGCGCGGCTGAAGATCGGCTCTGGTACGAAAAAGTACCAGATCAAGAAAGTCAGCATTGCTACCCCAAAAACCACAGGCACAAAGATGGATGCCACCTTGTCCGCCACCCGCTGGATGGGGGCCTTGGACCCCTGAGCCTCTTCGACCAACCGGATGATTTGGGCAAGCGCCGTCTCGGCTCCCACTTTGGTTGCTCTGAAGGTAAAGCTGCCGGTCTTGTTCAGGGTGGCCGCAAAGACCTCGCCTCCAGCCTTCTTGGCCACAGGCATGCTCTCTCCTGTAAGCATCGATTCGTCGATTGAAGATGACCCTGAAACAATCACCCCATCGGTGGGGATCTTTTCCCCCGGCCGTACCAGGATGAGGTCTCCTTTGATCACGGCCTCGATAGGAATGTCGATTTCCTTGCCATCCCTCATGACTCGTGCAGTCTTTGGCTTGAGCCCCATCAGCCTCTTGATAGCCATGGAAGTCTTTCCTTTGGCCTTGGCCTCCAGCAGGCGCCCCAGGAGAATAAGGGTTATGATCATGGCTGCACCGTCAAAATATACGTGCGGAGCTATGCCCGCACCTGCAAAAAGCTGCGGCAAGAAGGTAACCAAGGCAGAATAGAAGTAAGCCGAAAAAGCCCCCACAGCTACCAGAGTATTCATGTCTGTGGTCTTTTGCCTGGCAGCCTTGATAGCCCCTACATAAAACCGGCTCCCGACCCAGAATACAACGGGGGTCGTGAGCACCAAAAGGCACAAAAGCATAATGTGTCTGGGAATCGACCGGAGCCACGGAAACCAGTCCTGCATGGAGCCCATGAAGATAACGATGCTAAAGACCACGCCAACGCTGAACTTGATTTTCAGTTCTTTGAGTTCTCTTTTCTGGGCAGCCTCAACAGGGTCCTCCAGGCTTTCCCCAAGCACGCCCAAGAATTTGTAGCCAGCATCAGAAACCACCCGTCTTAGCGCTTCCACGCCAGCCCAGTCCGGCTCGTGAATGACCGTGGCCCTGGCAGTGGAAAGATTGACGCTGGCATCCTTGACACCGTCAATCGCCCTTAAGGCCAATTCTACTCGTCTCACACAGGCTGCGCAAGTCATGCCGCCAATATTGAGAGTAACCTTGCTAGACAACTTCGTAGCCTGCCTTCTTGATCCGTTCCTTCACGATGTTCATATTAACGGGCATTACTTGTTCGAATGTGGCTTCACCTTTTTGAAGGTCCACTTTTGCATCTTTGATACCGTCGATCTCATTCAAGGCCTTGGTAACGGCCATGACACAGTGATTGCAGGACATACCCTTTACCTTAATAGTCGCCATGACATGTTCTCCTTATCTTACCCAGAACGGCCTCAGGTTGCTTTCCAACCACCCGGGCTCTTCCTTTCCTCTTTGACAGGTGTTTTATGGCAAAGACCACCGCCCCAGCACTTGATCAAGCATAGCGATTATGCTTTCCATCAAAATCAAGACCTCTGTCTGAAAAGATGGATTCGATCAATGCGGCAATATCCGCCAGGTTCAATGAGCTCTTTGGAATAAAGGCATCGGCCCCGCCATTGTAAGCCGCCTCTCTGTATTCCGGTAAATCATAAGCTGTAAGAATGATAATGGCTATTTCGGGATGACTTGCTTTGATTCTTTCGGTAAGCTCAAGGCCGCTTTCCCCGGGCAATCGGATGTCCATAAAGACGAGATCGGGCAGAGAAGTTTTGATCTTTTGCATGGCCTCCGTTCCATCCAGGGCTTCCTCGATAACCATAAAAGGGAATCGCTTACACAGGGCATCTTTAAAGGTCTTCCGGAAGGCAGCGCTGTCCTCAACGATTAATGTCTTCAACATCTTCCTTTTCTAAGTTAGACAGGATTTAACGGTTTTCATTCTTTACAAGAATGCCTCGGGATGGTAAATAGGGTCAACAATGTACATGTCGACAGGAGGCACTGTATTTTTGTGCTAATGACAGGGTAGGAAAGTCCGGCGACCCCGCAGAGGGGCATGCTAGGGGGTGCGTAGCGTGGGGGCTCTGTCCCCCACAACATGTGCCCCACAGAGGGGGCACGCTACGCCATTTGATCCTCCGGAGGCGGACCGCATTACATCCAGATTTCGTAGGTTGGGTTGATGACAAGCCTGCTTTCCTCGAAAACAGAAGGGCGACACAGAACATAATGTCTATCTATTGAAAATGGACAGACCGATCGAGAGATCGTACCGTGAAGAAACCGTATCGCATTGTCATAGCTGAAGATCACACGATACTCAGAGAGGGGCTGCGATCCTTGCTGTCTTCGAATCCTGATTTTGAGATTGCAGGGGAGGCAGAAAACGGCCGCGATGCCATCCGATGTATAGAAAAATTCAAGCCCGACCTCGTCCTGATGGACCTTTCCATGCCGAAGATGGATGGCCTGGATGCAATCATAGAAATCAAGAAGCAAAGTCCCGATACAAAGGTCCTGGTGTTGACAGTTCACAAGGCCGAGGAATACGTCTTCGCGTCGTTGAAGGCCGGCGCAGATGGATATCTCCTGAAGGATGCCACCCATGCCGAGCTGACGCTGGCCATAGAAAGTGTTCTGGCCGGCAAGCCTTATATTAGCCCGGGGATTTCAGAGAAACTAGTGGCAGGGTACTTAGAAGGAAAAAAACCCTTAAAAGCGGAGTCATCATGGGATAGCCTGACCCAGAGGGAACGACAGGTTCTCAAACTGATTGCTGAGGGTTATAAGAACAAAGAGATTGCAGGCTACCTTTATATCAGTGTAAAGACAGTAGAGAAACACCGGGCCAACCTCATGAAGAAGTTAGACCTCCACAACGCTTCAGCGTTGACTGCTTTTGCCATGGAAAAAGGGCTGACGGCTTCGTAAAAAGTCCATCTGCGGCGTTGTGCTTCATCTTTCGTCATTGCGACGTACTATAAGTACGCCTCATTCCTAAAGATTTGCACGCCTTGCATATGAACTTTTTACTTTGCCGTCGATTTGATGACTTTTACGAAGTCATCAGGGTTGATTACGGAATAGATTTTGTATTGTTGTATGGCCACGACGCCCGGACAACGGTTCCTGCTCCTGGTGTGGACTCGATGGCAAAAGCCCCCCCGGCAAGCTCAGTTCGTTCTTTCATGCTGGTAATCCCAAATCCTCTCTCTGAACTGTTCAAAGAGAGTGCACCTTGCAGATCGAACCCCCGGCCGTTATCCTCAATAGTCAACCCTATGGTAGCGTCTGTTTTCTTGAAGCAAAGACGCACGAGATCTGCGTCGCTGTGCTTGGCTATATTGTTCATCGCTTCCTGGAAGACCCGGAAGATAACCATCTTCAAAGGCTCAGGCACTTCATCTTCCTGCACATCTACTTGTTTTTCGATTCGAACGTCCGAGTAAATCATCTGAAATTCGCGGCAAAACCAGTTAATCGTCGCCAGGATGCCTAGATCATCCAACATGGACGGCCGCAAGTCTGTGTGGATTCTTCGGACTTCTTCAATGGCTTGTTGAACCAAGGGAATCACGGCTTCCAATGACTCGACTCGTGCCTTAGCCGTACACCCAGCTCTTTGGTCAAGGCTATTTTCCAGTCCAAACTTTATGGCTGTCAGGGATTGTCCTATGCTATCATGGAGTTCCTGGGCAATCCGTTTTCTTTCATTTTCCTGGGCTGTCAGGAGCTGGGAAGACAGAAACCGCAGCCTTCCCTCCGATTCCTTGAGTGCTTCCTCGGCTTGCTTCTGTTCTGTTGCATCAAGCATGGTTGTTCGCACACCTATAACCTTACCGTTGCTGTCGCGTTCCAGTACATCATCAATTGAAACATTTATCTTTGAGCCATTTTTCTTGACATATATTCTGTTATCGTGCCTTGGAATGTGCTCACCTGCAAGCTTAAGCCGAAACCTTTCTTCTGCCTCTTTTCGTTGTTCCGGCAGTATAAACTCAAAGATAGGTTTACCCACCATTTCGTCTCTTGTATATCCGAGCATATTTGTTTCGGTTTGATTTACGTGTGTGATAATCCCTCTGGTATCTAGCGTATGATAAGCAATGGGGGCACCATCCCATAGTTCTTTGTAACGCTTTTGGCTTTCCCTCAACGCCTCCTCCGTCTTAATGCGCTCGGTAACGTTTACCAGGGTCAGGACGAGCCCTTCCACCTTCCCAGAAGCTTTTTTTACAGGATGAAGGGTCCAGTCCCAATATGTCACCCCCCGTTTCGGATGTTCTGTATACTCAAAAGGCTTCGCGTAGGCGGTATACGGCTCACCTTTCTCTACAACACTACCGAAGATCGACTCGTTGCCTTCATGGGGGTAGAGGTCAAAATGGTTCTTACCCACGAAAAACTCTGGTTCGTGACCGTCCGTGGCCGCGTAAGCATGGTTTACTCGGATGAAGTTGAAATCCGTGTCCATGTAAGCGATTAACAGATGGGTCGTCGAGAAGATCTTCTCCAGAAGCTCGTTGGTGTCCCGCAGCGCCTCCTCCGTACCCTTCCGCTCGACGCGTTCTTTCTCTAACTCCTTGACCCTTTTTTCCAATTCTTCATAGGTCGGCTTTTTTTGCATTCCAGCACACTCCTGTTGGCCTATCAGACATAATTGTCCTCCTTGGTTTCATTGCTCTGTCCCCAACAGGGTCTCCCGGGCCAATCGCTTTCCCGTATCGGTTAGAAATGTTTTTTCAATGATCTTCGACAACCTCTCTTTTTCTGTCTCCTTATCCTTCTGACCTTCCTCAAAATTGACGATGAGGTCTGCATCATAGAGGATCTTAAAATTCAGGGTCTCTTTATCCCGGGGGTGATGGTGATGCCCGATGATGTCACAAACCTCATCGATGAGTGCCTCCCTTGCGCCTAATTTTGTCAGGATATCCCTGGCAATGGGAGGTCCTTCTTTATTGATACTGGAGACTTACAGTTGCAGATTATTTCAACCCGCAAGTTCCTCTATAAGCCTTCTAACCCTTTCTTCAACCTCCTCTCTTATCTTGCGCATAAACTCAATTGGCTTACCGGCAGGGTCGGGCACAGACCACTCTTGATTGGGTACTCCGGGAAAGAGGGGACACGCCTCTTCGCAGCCCATGGATATGATCAAGTCTGGTTTTCCACTGCTGGCCGCTTCCTCCATCGATTTTGGCTTTCGAAAGGCCATGTCTATACCCTTTTCGCTCATGACCTCTTCCATGAGTGGATTGACCTCTTGCGCTGGGGCGCTCCCTGCGCTTTCAACTTCAATCTTGCCCCCGGCATGGTACTGGGCAAAGGCACTCGCCATCTGGCTGCGGCAGGCATTTTCAGTGCAGACAAAGAGGAGCTTTTTTCTCTTAAGATAGCGTGTCACAAGACCCCTGGCCTTTTCCTTCGCATCCGTAAGCGCTGTGGGGTGGTCTTTTATCTCTCCTGGCCCTTCAATCTTTCTATAGGTGAGGCTCCCCTCAAAACTCGCCCCAACCGCGTCGAAGAAGTACTTGGCCGTGAGATTGACTCCTTCAAAGAGGTTTTTTCCCTTGGTGGCCCCCAGGGACAATAAAAAACCGCGCCTCCACTTTCGGCCCGGATCAACGAGCTTGTGCACATATCTCCTTGCCCAGAGTGCTTGAGATCGATCAATAAGGGCTTTCATCTGAGCCGTAGGGCCATAAAAGAATATGGGGGTGGCCATCACGATAATGTCTGCCTGACGAAGCAAGGGGTAAATCTGCTGCATGTCATCGTCAATGGCACAAAAACCATTCTTTTCGCAAGTGCTACATTCCTGACAAGGCGAGATATTCTTGCAGGCCACATCCAGATGCTGTGTACGGGCACCAAGCCTTTCGGCCTCGGTGAGAAATGTGGAAAGGAGAACAGTGGTGTTTCCTTTGGTGCGAGGACTTCCTTGTAATCCAAGGACAAACATTCAAGTAGCCCAGAAAAAGGGGATGCCAATTCTGTAACAGTGTGGGACCTCTCGGGCGATATCACTGATTTGCCACCCAAAAAGATGTCCCTGGAGATTTAGTGGGATTGAAGCTCTCCGCCCGCCCTGCACAGCTACCACAACAGGGTAAACAGGGCGAGGGTTTTGCCTCACAGCAATGCCTGCCCGCCATCGCTCTCGCCCGTCCGCCATCGGCTTTGCCCGTCTGCCTCGCGAGGCATTGGCAAGCGGGCAGGCCTCAGGAGAATGCCGGGCGGGCTCAGGCGAGGCGGACGGGCTTCGCGGGCGGGAAGCAGCCCGGTCAAACTTGGATTGAAAGATGGTTTTTGCTCAGTCCACGACAATGACAGAGACTTTTTTCGCAAGCTGAACAACCTTGTTGGAAACACTGCCCAGCATGAACTGCTTTATCCCTGAGAGGCCCCTTCTTCCTATAACAAGGGTAGTGTATTTCCCCTGCTCAGCCTCTTTCAAAATATCTCTGGCAATACCTACCTTCTTTTTGCGAATCTTGACAGCCACATTCTTGGAAGGAAAACCGGCTTGAACCAGAATTTTCTTCGCCTTTCCCATGAACGCTTTGACGGTATCTTTCTTCGCGTCCTCTATGGCGCAAAATGTTCGTATGTTTTCTTTAAATACAGGCGTAAGGGAGGGACTGTCCAGCCCACACGCTGCCGTAGCGTCCGGCAATACACTAAATAGCGTGACAGTGCCGGTCTTCTCCATCCCTTTTGCAACATAGTTAACTGCTTTCATAGAATTTTTTGACTCATCGACCGCGATCAAAATCTTCTTTGCCATTTGTCTTCTCCTTTCGTCAGGCCATTTTTGGTAAAAAATTTCTCACTTTATTTGCACCTTTATCAGCACCCCGTGTCAAATGTCAAGGGCAAACAAGCTTGTGCAAAGCGACGGGAAAGAAGAAAAGAGTCACGGCATGCAGCTTACACGCTAGCGTGCTTGGCAATGGCGGGCAGGGTGAAGCGATTTTATAACTTGTTACGTTCCGGTGCTATCCCGGTGGCATTCTCGCCTGTAAATACAAGGCGAAACGATCGGTCCTTAAGGAGGTAAAGTCTATTTCGAAATGTATCTTGACCAAAAGGATAAATGTCCTTCAGACCACTGGTATTGACGAAAACTCTGTCTGCGACGTTGCATTTTTCCTTCAGGACATTGAGGAGCTCACATGCCGAGGTGCCATCGAAATCGCCCATTAGTTTTAGCTCCAGGCTGTCGCTGTTTCGGTGAATGGAGATTCTAAAATTTGATGCCATGACGATATCTCCTTTCTTCCGACGAGTTGGTATTCGGAAATGAGGGCTGGACATTCTTTCATCAAGAGCCATGCGCTACGCCAAATCGGGGGAAATACGTCTTTGCCCCGACCTCCTCCTGAGGCGATGGTTTCCGTCCGAGCACATCGGCGATCTTTCCTTTGAGTTCGTCAAGGACAATACTCTTTATCACGTAGCCATCGGCCTGAGACACCCGGGGGTCCTCTACATAGCTGTCGTAGACGGTAAGGATAATGACCGGCAGGTCGGGATGTTGCCTTTTGATATCACGCAGCACCCCAAATCCATCGAACCCATCCAGATGAAGATCGAGAAGCACCAGATCCGGTCGTGAAGATCTCAGATCTCCTCTGACTGATTCGGCATCACCTGCCGTCGCAACCCGGTACCCCTCAGAAATCAGTTCCTCAGAAAGGAGTTCTCGAACACACGCCTGGTCATCTGCGACTAGAATCTTTGCCATCTCGCACCTCACGTGTCCGTGTTTTCGCTGCACCTGCTTTCAAATGCACCAAAACCTCGTTAAGCCCCTTTTCAAGTCTCACGGACTCTTCAAAGATGATTTTTGTGTATTGTTTCAATTTTTCCGCGGGGTAGTCACGGCTGTAAATCAGTTTTGCGAATCCTCCAATGGCGGCGAGAGGATTTCGCAATTCATGCATCAATTCAAGTGTGAGATCATTGGCGAACTCCAATACGGCCATCCGTTTCTGATCTTGACACAGCCGCCTCTTTTCCATGAGGCGGGCTACACACATTGTGATGTCTAAGCGCCTGAATGCCTTTTCTATAAAATCATAGGCCCCGATCTTGATGGCCTGGACCGCCTTGTCATAATCCCCGTATCCAGTGATAAATATGATATCAGCGTCCGGGAACTTGGCCTTAAAGCGTCTGGAGAATGAAAGTCCGTCCATGTTCGGCAAGTTGATATCAACAAATGCAAAATCATACTTGCCCCCATTCATCCCGGCCAGGGCCTCCAACGGGTCCAAAAAGATCTCGTAGTCTACACCCGATTCTTGCAGCACAGAGCCGATGTACTCACATACGTCCTTGTCGTCGTCTAGAATTAGACTTCTCATCATCCCGCATCTGAAGATTTGATATCCATGCCCTGATCCAACCGGCCCACGCTCTTCCAAAGAGGCCTCGGCTTCAAACGGCTTGATGGTAACCCCTGGTATGCTATTGTCCAAATCACCACGATTAAGATCTCAGTGGTTCGACTCTCTTGAAACCTGTTGCTCCAACCTGATCTTTATAAAACTATTGATCCGCAAATCAATGCGCAGAAATACCTATTTTCATATAGGCAAGAATACCTATCTCGTGCTTGACCGAAAACCTCTGTTTTTTCGGTCAAAAATTCGAAATCCGACACGAAGTGAAGCTTGCGCTAAACAAGAAATCCGTGATGTTCTCAAGGCGTCAGCCGCAAACAATGACAGAAATAAAAATGCTCCAATGACAAAAACATCGAATTTTCAATCTATTAGTTTTGGTCATTTGGTCATTCGGTATTCGAATTTGTTTCGGACCCGCCTGCCATCGCCACGCCGAGCATATAGCCTCAATGCAACCATGGGTGGCAATGGCGGGCAGGTTTCGATATTCGAATTTCGAATTTAACATTCTGATTTTCATGTAGTTTTCTAGGCACAAACATATTTTCTGCCAGAAAAAACACGAACTTTACAACTACGGGGTGATTGAGACGTATCCCTTGCGGATGGCGTATTTGACGAGATCGGCTGTTTTCCTGATCTTTAACTTTTTCATAATATTGGCACGGTGATGTTGTACTGTGCGGACACTGATAAATAGCAGGTTGGCAACCTCTTTGCTCGATTTTCCTTCAGCAATGAGCTTTAACACCTCTCTTTGCCGGGTCGTCAATGGCTCAAAAGGCGCTTTGAATCCAGCCCCATGGTATGTTTGGGCTAAATCATCCGCCAACTCAACAGAAAGAAGAGGCGATATGTAGTTTCTGCCACTTCGAATCGTTTTGATGGCAGAAAAGAGCTCTGTGTCGGCATCTTCCTTAACGAGGTAACCATCAGCACCGGCAGAGATGGCATGATACAGATATTCCTTATCCTTGTGCATGGTAAGGATGAGAACCTTTACCTCGAAGTTGGCTGTCTTGATCTCTTTCGTTGCTTCAATGCCACGCAAGTTCGGCATAGATATATCGAGGATGACCATGTCCGGAGGCGACTTTTTCAACAGGTCAAGGAGCTTGAGGCCGTCGCCCACCTCTCCGACAACTTCCAGATCGGCCTCGCCTTCAAGAATACGCTTCATGCCCTGCCGAAACATCACGTGATCGTCGGCCAGCAGGATACGATAAGGGGGCACTATCGGTTTCCTCCCTCCTACACAGGGACAGTAAAGGTTATTCTGGTCCCTGTCCCTTCTTCACTCCATATATCCAGAGATCCTCCCAACATCCGTACACGTTCATCCATAGCTGCCAAACCCAATCCCTTTTCCGTGGATGCTTGGGCGCGGACATATTCCACGTCAAACCCATTGCCGTTATCTTCTACCGCAAAGGAGACTCTACCGTCCTTTTTCTCAATAACAATAGATACATGTGTGGCACGGGCGTGCTTTCCTGTGTTTCCAAGAGCCTCCTGAAAGACCCTGTATATAATGATTTGGGCCTCTTGCGAAAACAAATGCTTAATATCCTCCATCTCAACAGAGGTCTCAATGTCATAATGTCGACTTACATCGTCAATCACCCATCGCAGTGCAGCCGAAAGGCCAAGGTCTTCCAGGATGGAAGGGCTCAAGTCCCTGGAAAGCCTGCGCACATTCTCAATGATTTGATCTACGTAACCGAGAGCATCTTCACAATCTTCTCTGAGCGCTTTCTGATCTTTCCGCAACTTCCTTTCGATAGATCTTACCTGGAGTTTCAACACAGTCAGGGCTTGCCCCAGTTCATCGTGCAGTTCTATAGAAATCCGCCTTCTCTCTCTTTCCTGGGCTGTCAGCAAATTGGAAGACAAAAACTGGAGCCTTTTTCCCGACTCCCGCAACGCCCTTTCCATCTGCTTCCGTTTTGTGATATTCACCACGTTACCCAAGACAGCAAGCCTTCCATTGTACTCTATCCGCGTGTTTCTCCTGTTGATCCATATGGTCCAACCATCTTTTATCAGCCCTCTGGCCTCGTATTGCGAGGGCGCCTCTTCTCCCCTAAGCCGTTTTGTTCTTATCTCGGCGGTCAGGGGCCTATCATCAGGATGGACCAGCCTCCAGGATTCCATTCCTGCCAACTCATCTCTTGAATAACCGTAGATTTCGGCAAATCTTTTATTGGCAAACACTATCTTGCCGTCCTGATCGATGTAAATGCCCGTGAGGGAGTTCTCAACCAGCTTGCTGTATTTTTCCTCCGATTGGTGCAGAGCTTCCTCTGCGCGCGTGCGCTCGGCGATGCGTCTTTCCTGAATCTGAAAGATATCCCAGAAGAGACGGGCAGCCACATTGTCCATCAATCGAACATGGTCTGGCTTGGTTCGGTAAATCTCATGGATCATGTCTTCACGACCTGTTAGCTCAATAATCATGTCAAGCCCTTTGAGCTTGTGTAGATCCCGGTAGTCCGTTGTTGCAAATATCCGTTTTTCCTGGGCATAGCAATAGCCGACGGCCTTGGGGTTCGTGCAGGCTACCCCGATTAGCCTCATCGGAAGCTGGCTCAGGTTTTCGGCAAATATCATATCCATAATCGCCTTGCACCCAGAGCCGCCACCCACAATTGCTACGTTAAGTGCCTTGGCCTGTTCCATCATTTGATCCTTTTTCAACGGTCTTCTATAAAGAGTCAGCACTCATATCGATGGTGTACTATTACGCCCAAACAGGCTGTTAGTGAAGAACCGGCCGTTCCTTTTTTAAGACCGCCTCCTTCAAGAACTGGAAGACCCAGTACCCTTCTGCGTCCGGTTCTACTTCACCCAGGGCGACCCCGGGAATTACCTCCTGTTCAACAGGATCGTCTACAGACACAGTTTTTTTGATTAGCCTAAGGATGTTCATTCTATCGTTGTACATAATTATGGAGCCAAAGGTTTCCCTTCCGTCTTCTGCCTCGTGGCGAGAACCGAACATCACATAGTCATTCACCAGTACCGCGGCCGGCACTGACTCGTAACCCAGAAGTTCGACAAAGAGGTCAAGGGTTTCCATGACTGCCTCGGAGTCTCCCCTGGCAAGGGCATCAATTCCATCATTGACCATTTCTTCTATGTCCCTTTCCTCAAAGCGAAGGTCCAGCAAATCCAAAGCGCGGTCGTGCACGTGGCGGAGGGCATCCCGACCTTTGCACATGATAACATCCGAGTCATGCAAGATTTTGATAATGTTTCGAATGTTGACCATTTCCTTTAAGTCAGGGCTTTTGCGCATGGTCACATCATCAAGGGTGGTTTTGCCATAAAGTGGGAGCTCGTTATCCAGCACAACTATCTCTCCTATGCCCGGCTCAAGTTCTCGGAAATAAAGCTCAAGATCTCTTCGTTTTTCCAGGACAAAAGGGCTCAACGAAAGAAGTCTCCGCATGGTCTCTTTGTCCAGCTTCCAAGGCCTCCCAGGCGATCCGATGGACTGCGACACGGTCTTTGAAAGTCTGTCTATTAACATCTTTTTTTTCAGATTCTCTTTGAATGACATATCATCCTCCGTCATTGGTCATTTGTCATTGGTTATTTGTCATTTGTCATTTGTCAATCGTCAATCATCAATCATCAATCGTCAATCATCAATCCAAAGGTGTATTATCGATATCATAAGAGTCGCCTCACGTAAACCGCAAACGTCCTTCCCCTTGACTCCAAGTGCCTATTCTGATACAAAAATCGTCACACTTCAGCTTAAACCTTTCCGACGATAGCAACCAACGGACTACTGACGACTATCAATGGACACGACGGGCGAGGGCTGCTGAATTGCTATGAAGTTTAAGCGCCTACGGGAAAAGATGGTGAGCACACAGATCGAGGCCCGTGGTATCCATGACCAGAGGGTCCTTGAGGCTATGCGTAAGGTCGCCCGCCATCTTTTTGTAGGTGAAGCACTGCAGGACCAGGCCTACGGAGATTTCCCCCTTCCCATTGGTGAAGGCCAGACCATATCCCAGCCATATATTGTAGCGGAGATGACTCAAGCTCTTGAATTGACTAAGGATGATCGCGTCCTTGAGATCGGAACCGGCTCGGGTTACCAGACAGCCATACTGGCTGAGCTGGCCTTTCGGGTCTATACGATCGAACGGGTGAGGGAGCTATTTATCACAGCTCGAAAGCTCCTTGATCAGCTCGCATACCACAACGTCATCGCCAAGTGTTCCGATGGCACTCTGGGCTGGCCTGATGAGAGTCCATTTGAGGCGATCATTGTGACAGCGGGGGCACCGGAGGTACCCGAGAAACTTGTACAACAGCTAACGATAGGTGGCCGCATGGTCATCCCGGTAGGTAACAGGTGGTCCCAAACACTGTTCCAAATTGGCAGAGACAAAGGTGGTGTCCACAAGACCGACTTAGGGGGATGCAGGTTCGTGAAGTTAATTGGAGAACACGGCTGGAAGGAAGGATAGGCCGTGCTGAGCAGACTCTATGGCTGGGTTCTACGCTGGGCCAAAACGCCGTACGGAACGTGGGCATTATTTATTTTAGCCTTTTCCGAGTCCTCCTTTTTCCCGATTCCGCCTGATGTGCTTCTCATCGCTCTTTCGGTTGTGCTGCCAAAAAAATCGCTCAGATATGCCTTGGTTTGTTCCGTGGGATCAATATTGGGTGGGTGTTTTGGCTATCTCGTCGGATGGCAATTCATGGCCACTTTAGGCGACCCCATTATCCGATTTTATGGATTGATAGACAAATATGAATATATACGGCAGCTTTATTCGCTCTACGATGCTTGGGTGGTGGGGATCGCAGGCTTTACTCCCATTCCCTATAAACTATTTACGATTACTGCCGGCGCCTTCCGGATCAATTTCATGGTTTTCCTCTTTGCTTCTGCTGTTTCCAGGTCGGCCCGATTCTTTATGGTCGGTGGCCTGATCTATCTGTTTGGTCCAAAGATCGAGTCCTTTATTGAGAGGTATTTCAATGCACTTGCTGTAGCTTTTGTGATATTATTGATCTTAGGATTTGTGGTGATCAAGTTCTTCATCTAATAAAATCGCTTCACAAAATCGGCAGCCTTCATTCCTCGGTTTACACTTATCAAGGATGCGGGCGCCAAGAGATAAGTTCTTTTGTTCCTACTTTTTGGTGTCAGGTGTCAGGTGTCAAGTGTCAGGAGCGACAAACGCGAGATCTGAAACCTGAAGACTGAAACCTGAAACCTGGGGTGGTGAAAAAAAGTGTAAACTACTTTATGGCGAAAATGAAGGATGCCATAAAATCGCTTCGCGATTTTTTTGTAAGGAGGAATAACCATGAGGCTTTGGCAATGGATCATCGTGCTGGTACTGATAGGAATGTATGGGCTGACGTCGGCTGAGTTTTACAGGTACGTAGACGAAGAAGGCAAGGTCAAGTACACAGACAACCTGGCCAATGTCCCTGTCGACCAGCGGCCAAAGGCATATGAATACGACGAATCCTATGATCAATTTGCACCAGAGGAGGGGATCGAAAGAGAAAAGCCGGAAACAGAGAGCCCTGATGGGGCTCTGAAAGAAGCCGAAGATCTGCGCCTTCAAAGAGAGGCCTTGGCCAAAGAAGGCGAGGAAAAGACCCTGGAGCAGAAACTGAGAGAGACCGGAGCAAGGTTAAAAGTAGAATACCAAGCCCTTATGAAGGAAAAAGAGGAACTGGACAAATTAACGACAAGGCGGTTGACGGAAGCTGAGCGCAAAGAACTCATCAAGAAGGTCAGAGATTACAACTTGCAGACCGAAGATTACGAAAAGAGACGAGAGGCCTTCAATAAAGAAGTTGAAGCCTACAATGCCGGAATTAAAGAGAAAAAGCAGGAACTCAGATAAGATCACATTTTATTAGCTGGTTTCCATCCAGAAATGGCCATTTTTCGCAATCTCGGCGTCAATCTGCGGGATCGCTTGTGCGACGTACCGACGTACGTCTCCGCGCAATCCCTTGATTTCCTTGACCTTGCGAAAAATTACTCATT
>JAUWXF010000140.1 GCA_030616475.1 Desulfobacterales bacterium | reverse complement strand
GTTGATCCCTGAATGATGAACGAATACATCCGGGCCATCTTCCTGCTCAATGAAGCCAAAGCCTTTGCTATCATTAAACCACTTCACAATTCCATTGGCCATTGTGACACCCTCCTTTCAAAAAAAAATTCTCATAGTCCCAAACTTCAGGTTGCCACTCTTGACAAATGGATCTTCCCTCAGAACGAAACCGGGCCGCCAATAAAGACGGCCCTTTATTGATTATTCTAATCATAACCTACTTCTCAGAGGAAATCAAATCATTTGAACGTTACCAAATCATTTATGGTTATTTCTTGATCAAGATTCTTGGCAAGGGAATCTTGCGTTGAGTCCGGTGCCTGTCGGCGCAAAACAAAAGCCCGAATAAAGTCTTTGATATGAATCGGTTATCTATGTCCAAATCGCTAAATTGGCCACCAATGATGTTTGGCAAGAGGGATTCTGGACAAGCAAGAGGCTATGTTCAGTATTGTGGACATGGTGGCGTGTAGGTTGATTCCCCATATATTGTAAGCGTCCGACTTGGTTCATCCCTAAAGGATCCTGCTATCCATCTCTACTGCAACCCACTCCCCAAAACCTTTCGATATCACTTTCATATCTTTAATCCAAACTGCGTGTCACCGGTCGACATTATTGGCCAGAAGAAGAGAGCGACTGCGTGCAATTTTCGGCCGATTCATCTTCTTAGAATCCGAAATCGGGTTGCTAGTTGGCTTCCCCTCTTCATCCCAGCCTCTGAGGCGATAGTAGTCAGTCAGCATGCTGTCAAGCTCGGCCTCGCTGATCCGGTGGCCGCTCTTGAGTGCCTCTTTATAAAGTCGGCTGGGAAGGCGGTCATCCTCCCGCCTCAGCCCTTCCTGGATATTGAATCTTCGTACCGTGTTTGAGATATTGGCACTGATGGCCTTAAGCGTTGTCTTGTCGGCCTCGATGCCCGTAACACCATGCACGACTTTACACAGGACGTCCCAGGGATAAAAGTCCTGAAAAAAACGACACAGGATCAAGGTATCAAAAAGGGTAAAGCGGTCCTCAAAGTCTACAAACATGGCGGCCTTGCCCTCGATCGTATCCGGGTCGATCATCCCGGAAAGTTCTGGCTTATAAAAGCTGGCCCTCAGGTGGCACGCACCCCGATCAGAGGTCGCATACCCGAGCCCCACGCCCTTGAGGACCCTGGGGTCGTAGCCTGCAGGCTCCAGACCTTTCACATGAACCGCTACATCTTCAAGGCCCCATTCCTCAGAAGCCGCCCTGATTCCCCGGGCCAAGAGATCTCCTATTCCCTTCCGAAAAGCGATCTTTTTCAATAGCCCCGCAATCGCGTCCACCTGTCCGTAGTCGATCGCATAATCAATCTTTCCCCGGCGGGCAGCCTCAATGGTCAGCCCGCAAAGGTTTCCGCCAGTGATGGTGTCCATCCCGAGCCGGTCACAGATGTCATTGAGATAGATAATCTCCTCGATGCTATCTATCTCGCAAAGCCCCCCAAAGGCATAGATGGTCTCATATTCGGGCCCCTCAAGTCGAAGGCCGGCATGACGCCCGGACCTGACCTTCGTCATCCGACCGCAGGCCATGAAACATTTCAAACAGGCCCGGGGCCTTACATCACAGCGCTCATGGAGGGCATCGGCGCTGATCTGCCGCCACTTTTCATAGGTCCCTTTTGACCAGTAGCGCGTGGGAAACCCCCCTGCTTCATTTATTGTCTTGACCATCACGGGTGTGCCCTTACTTTTAAAGACCGCGACCCGGGGGTGCTCTTTAGCCTGTGCAGCCAAGTGTTTAGCGAACATCTGTACTGCATTGCTGTCGGCCAGCTTCCGCCTGCAATCCCCCTGAAACACGATCGCCTTGAGCCTTTTGCTCCCCATGATGCTCCCTGCACCGGTCCGGCCGGCTGAGCGCCAATAGTCGTTCTCTATAACCGAAAAGCATACCTGACGCTCCCCTGCCGGCCCTATGACCATGGCTCCGGCTCGAAATTTCCTCTTGCCGCTCTTTTTGGCGAACCTTTTGATCGCCTCATCTTCGCTCTCATAGGTATCCCTCCCCCACATGTCGCACGCTTTATGGAAGGCCACACCCTGAGGGTCGATCACCAGGACCGTGGGGGTCTTGCTCTTTCCCTTGATAACCACAGCGTCATACCCGGCAGCATCCACAGCCTCAGGGGTTCGCCCCCCTGAGTACGATTCACTATAGAAGCCGGTCTGGGGCGACTTCGTGAAAACGCCGTACCTGGATGAGCCCCAAACGAGACTGCCGCACACAGGCCCGGTAGCAAAGATCAAGTGATTCTCAGGGCTCAGGGGGTCCACCTGAGGCGGGTTCAAGCTAAGGAGCAGATGGGATGCAAGCCCTTTTCCGCCCAGAGCCCCCCTCAGCACCTCCTTGTCAGGGGCTTCAACACTAAAATTCCTGCGCGTCAGGTCTACAAACAGAATACGGTCGTAAAATCCATACATGGGCGATCATCCTACCCCCATTTCTTGGGCTTACGTGACTGAGAATATTGCACTTTTATCATGGGAAACTGGTCCTTACAACTCGAAATTCCCCATGTTTCATTTTGGATTTGGCGCAAGCTTCACTTCGTGTCGCATTCCGGCTCTTATACATTACGACATAAATAATTGCGCATAGACGCCCTTTCGATGAGACAGGATTTACAGGCCTGCCCTGTCGATCCTGTCGGATAAAACGAACGATCTCCGTCTTTCAATCGAATCGCACAAATTTATGACGCTGTGTATAATTCCAAAGAATTTCGGTTCCCTGAATTTAGCATAAATTGGTGTTGCGGACGGAGGGGTGGCGGCAGGTAGCTGGGAATTTGGGATCTGGTATGATATGAATAGTACCGATTTCGCCAACAGGCTGTTAAGCGGAGGTAAACCGTGAACGAAAATGCGCCGGAAACACCATCCCCAGAGGTGTGCGCAAGCAAGATATTTGAACTCAGTGGTTCAAAATTCGCCCCGGACGTTGCTGTTGAGCTGTGGCCCAGGATCATGCGACACAAATGGCTCATGTCGGAAAAACTGCGGCGTGATGTGGGGTTGCGAACAGCCTGCATCGACTATCTTGAAAACATGGAGCAGGCCCACAAGGAGTTCATGGCCTATAAACGGGTTGATCTCCTGAATGAAATGGGAGCACGGACAGTAAGTCGAAAGATATGGGATACGATATCTGACTCGCAGCCCCCCAAGCAGTTGGTTGAAACGAAGATCATACTACCACTGACCGAGGAGGAACTTGCCAAAAAGCACGGCGTTGTTCCTCCCAAGACCATTATCTTCTTCGGTCCGCCGGGCACAGGAAAGACTCATTTCGTGAAGGCAATTGCAGGCATCCTGTCATGGTGGTACATTGAGATCTTTCCAAGCATGCTCATGGCTGATGGGATAGATAAACTCGGTGCCAATCTGCGCGGCGTCATGGAAAAAGCCCGGCAACTGGACGAGGCAGTAATCTTTATTGACGAGTTTGAAGAGATAGCGGCCAGCCGTGATATGGCGACCCGCCTTGAAAAATCGATTACAAATGAGTTTCTGAAACAGGTTCCTTTGCTGAAGAACCAGGGCAACAAGATCCTGCTTGTCTGCGCCACCAACTTTATTCGACAACTGGATGCTGCGTTGCTCCGCCCGGGAAGGTTTGATTGCGTCATTCCGGTGGGTGAGCTGGACGAACAGGGCAGACAAACTATAATAAAACACTACCTGTCCACCATCAACGCAGGTGATATCGATCTTGATCGAGTCGTCACGCTGACGGCTCGATTTACGCCGGCCGATCTTGAGTATCTTTTCCAGAAGGTGGCACAGTGGGCCTTTGAGCGTGAATACGCCAGCAAGCAAAATTACAAAGTGACGACAGACACCTTTGCTGAAATTGTGGGGCAGATCCGTCCGTCACTAACCGATGAGATGATCGAGGAGTTCCGCCAGGACAGTGTGAGCTATACCAGAACTTGAGCACGGAACCACTCAACGTCTCGACTACTCGACCGAAGACTATTTCTCATCCATGATCTTTCTTATGCTTTGAGACAGTCGTTTCATATTAAAAGGCTTTTGTATAAAGCCATCACAGCCACGTTCCAGTATCTCAGTCGCCTCGCCGTCTATGCTGTATCCGCTCGAAAGGAGCACCTTGACATTGGGGTTGATTTCTTTCAGTGTGTCATAGGCATTCCCACCACTTATGTCCGGCATGATCATGTTGAGGATGACTAGGTCGATTTTGGATTTATCCATAATGTATCCTCAAACTAGATTTTGGCTTCTGTTGTTTGTTTCCTTTTCCTTGACGTCTTAATGGACGAAACAATAATCGCAATAATTTCATGGTTTTCCTTCATTAGTGAATCAAGCAAAGTATTTTCAACAATCTCCACCTCCTTTGTTAATTCCAACCAAAACAACGTTTTGTCTGCCTCTTCCTTAGCAATGGAAAGCTTTGAGACAGATTCGGCTTTTGACCTTGCTTTACAAGCCGCCCTACAGTTTGCGGCAACAGAAGTCCCAGAACGAAATATTTCATTCCCAATCAACCTTCCATCCCTGTTATCAGGTAGTCTTCGGCAAAGCCTAATAATATTCTTGGCAAATTCCTTGGTTCTCTTTTTCATCAAAGATTCATTCACTTATCCATCTCCAGTATTTGTTGCCCAATCCAAATGGCGGGTTAACACTGCAATATTTGACCAATATTAAGAGTCCTGAAAGCCGATGGACATCTCTTTTCTCTATTGCTACTTGCGTTCATCGTACCCACTCCGGTTATGCTTTGCCGAAGCCATGGGCTGCGCTGAATTGGGGCAAATGTGACTTTGCCTCTACCTTCCCCTGAGGGGCCGATTTCCGACTGAGGAGATCGGCTATCTTTTGTTTGAGTTCATCAAGGTGAATGCTCTTTATCACGTAGCCGTCGGCCTCAGACAGGCGGGGGTCATCCATAAAGCTGTCATAAGCCGTCAGGATAAGGACCGGCAGATGTGAATCTTGCCTCTTGATCTCAGCCAACACCTCAAATCCGTCAGGCCCGTCCAGATACAGATCGAGGAGTACCAAATCCGGTCGTGATGCTCTGAGGTGTTCGCCGACCGATTCGGCATCACCTGTACTCTCAACCCGGTACCCCTCACGGATCAGTTCTTCGGCAAGGAGTTCTCTAATGCATTGCTGGTCATCTACAATCAGAATATTCGGCATGCTCCATCCTCCCGGTTAATTCTGCCATTGATGGTCACATCCCTTCTTCTGCTTAAAAACAAAAAGGACTTTATCCCAAAGCCACTAACCCCGCCAAATGCCACTATCAAGCCTCTAAAGAGGTTAATCATTGCGATCTTGCAAATAAGAAGATCTTTGCATTTGCAGTCCGAGATTTGCTGACAATAAGAAGTCGGATGAAGTGACATCCAACTGTGGCGGGAGTTATATTTATATAATAACCAATAGGTTAAGAGAGCGAGAGAGAGCGAGAGCGAGAGAGAGCGAGAGCATCATGTATGCCATTTTGATCACAAGTTCCCCAAAAAGGCAACTAAAAAGAGAATCTTTTTCATTTAGGCAATTACCCGCAACTTTTTTGCTAAAATCGGCTGGTCCATTTCTGAAAAGAAATAGGGTCTGCCCTTGACTTGGGGATAGATTGGCCTTGTCCTTTCTTGCTTTTGCCAAGAACATCTGGGTTTAAGTATTTCTCATAATTCACAGGTCTTATTTAGCATGAATGGGTGTTGCGGAAGGAGGGTGGCGGAGCTGGCTGGGCATTTGGGATCTGGTATGATATGAACAACCACGCCCAGAGGACGGGGTTTCCCAGATCGCAAGGAATTTGATGGCGAGAGAATTGGCTTTTGGTGCTGTTTAGCGTTTGGTTTTCGGATCTGGGATGAGAATGGAGGCAGCTATGCTGGATAAGAGGCTTGCCGGAGTGCTGGCCTTTTTCTTTCTGGTAACAGGGATCGTGGTCGTTGGGGTCCTTGCAGGTGATGAGACTGCGGGCATAAGACAGGTTGAGGATTTTTCCAGGTTCAAGGCCGACACATTTCCTGAAGGCTGGAAAGCTCGCGGCGGGGACGGGTCAAAGGTTTACAGGGTCAAAGCAAACCAGGAAAGCTATCTTGAAGCAAAAGCCATCGCTTCAGCCGTTACCATCGCCAAAAAGTTTGAGTACGATCTTAAGAAGTATCCTTTCCTTTGCTGGCAGTGGCGGATCCTTGAGCTTCCACGAGGCGGCGATGAAAGGTACAAAAAAACCGGCGATAGCGCTGCCGCCATTTACGTGATTTTCCCTGGCCTTATCAGGCCGGACAACATCAAATATGTGTGGAGCTCCTCCCTGCCGATCGGCACAACCACCGAGAGCCCCTATAACAGCAAGACAAAGATCGTGGTGCTCAGAAACCAGTCTTCACCGCTGGGGCCCTGGGTTTCTGAGAAGGTCAATGTCTATGAAGATTACAAGAGACTCTTTGGCCGCGAGCCCAAGCACGTGCAGGCCATCGGGCTCATGTCCGACTCAGACAACACCGAATCCAGGGCCCAAGCCCACTACAAAGGGATAAGTGTAAGAAAATAGTGGGTAGTAGAGGCGTCCACTCCTCTATGCATCAATGATTTCCAGGGCCTCTTCCCTGTAAGCATCCATAATGTACGGAATGTCGGTCACCTTGGATGCCTCCTCGGTCAACGCAGCCAGGTCATTTCTGGAAATCAGATCGACTCGCCACTTTCGGGCGCCTGCCATCAGTTGCTGAAGACCCACGCGAAGCTTTTCCTGGGCACTGAAAATTCCGATGGCACCTAACGGGAGCTTATGGACCTCTTTTCCATATTTCGCCCTCAATTCCTCGTAGCAGACAAAGATCTGTTCTTTGGTGGAGCCGTACTTTGAGACCGTCTTCGGAAGGCCCCCATCTTCGCCATTGAGCCAGCGACCGATGTTCTTGCCTACCATGCCCGGGATCATAAGGGCCCGTCCCATACAAACGGCCTTGCAGTACGGGCCCCCCAGGGCAAGGGCCTTAAATATGTGGTCCTCGGAAGAAAAGCCACCCGCGAAGGCAATATCCGGAACCTGTGCGCCCTTTTCGGCAAGTCGGTGGCAGAGTTCGTAAACCATCGAATGAAGATAGATGGAGGGCACACCCCATTCGGCCATCATCCGCCAGGGGCTCATGCCGGTTCCTCCGGGTGCTCCATCAAAGGTGACAAGGTCAATCTTGGCGTCAGAAGACCAGCGGATGGCCATAGCCGCTTCACGCATGGGGTAGGCGCCCGTCTTCAACGTTACTCGCTTGGCGCCCAGTTTACGAAGTCGTTTGACCTCTTTCATGAAGCCCTCTTGATCTATGAATCCCAGGCGAGAGTGACGTTCAAACTCCTTAATCGCGCCGTCCTTAAAAGCCGCCTGGTTTGCCTTGCTTTCGGGATCAGGGGTCACAATGTAACCACGCTTTTTCAATTCCAGCGCCCGCTCAAGAGAGCTGACTTTGATCTCGCCGCCAATGCACTTGGCACCCTGGCCCCATTTTAGCTCAATCGTTTCCACGCCAAGCTTATCTATGACATACTCGGCTACGCCAAGCCGTGTATCCTCCACGTTCAGCTGAACCAGGATATCGCCGTATCCTTCATGATATCGGCGGTATTCTTCCACCCTGCGCCGCATATCCGGGGACTCTTTGACCTTACCATTTTTGTCGAACTCTAATCGGGGGTCAATGCCGCAAACGTTCTCACCGCAAACCAGAGTGATCCCCGTAATTGCAGCACCGATGGCAAAGTGCTCCCAGTTCTTGCGAGCAATCTCCGTGCTGCCGAGGGCGCCAGTAAACATTGGGATCTTCATCTTCACTTTTTCCGTCCACCCATAAGAGGTCTCGGTGTTTACCACAGGAAAGGTTGCGCGATCAGGATCTGCCTCCATTCCTTCTGCACCGAGGGCATATCCCATGATATTGAGATGGGAGTAGTCGACCGGGTAGTCCTTGTCAGCGCCCGCAGTGATTCTTCCAAAGGGCGAAGGATAAAGCAATTCCCTGCTACGGAACGCGGCGTTGAAGAGGTCGCAGTTGCCCTTACATCCATCCACACACCGGCTGCAGATGCCGGACTGTGGAGCAACACTGCGGGAACGATTCTTGGTCTGCAAAGCCTCGTTGGCATTGGGTCGATGTAGATTCATTGTTAATAGCCTCCTTCATTAAAATAAAAAAGGTACCTTCGATGTACCGGTCAGATGTGATCGCCTTGCTGATCCGCGTGAGGGCCTCGATATGTCTTTCAAAAGTGTGGTTGTCTTTCATGGGTTGAACCATATGGGACCACATGGTGCTTGTCAATACAGAACGTGTGCCCCCTAAGAACCTTCTTTTTAATCCATTACGATTTCATTAAGGCCGACTTTGCCTGTTGCAAGATTGAACCGAAGTGTTATGGTAACCACTCAATAGATTGTGGGCATTTGTTGATCCCCTCTCCCCCCATAAGCGCTAAGTTATTTTTGCACCGGATGGACTGTGGAAGGTTTACTGAAAAAAATGAACATCGAACATCGAACGTCCAACATCGAATGTTGAATGGGAAAAGATGAAGAAACAGACTTATG
>JAUWXF010000073.1 GCA_030616475.1 Desulfobacterales bacterium | reverse complement strand
TACTGTTTGGACTATAGGTGCCTTGGATGGGAGCGTCCTCTTTGGTACTGAAAGGCGAATGAATGATACCAATCGGTTTTATCTTTCCAGCCATGTATAAAGTCTACTCTGACAAAGGGGCTAACGACTGAGCTAAGCCACGGGGCTATACGCTGAAAATGGGCTACGCTGTCTCCCCGTTGGCTTCAGCGATTTGTTATGTGTTTTCCTTGAGGCACCAGAGCGGCATCATGGCTCTGAAGGTAGTGGCATAGCGTTTATAAGGTTGCATACGCCGCTTATAAGTTTCTCCCATAGGAGGCCTTCCTTCCCAGGCATATCGCCCCTGGTGCGCCCCGGAAAACACATAACCCGCGCCGGTCGGAATTCATGAAAAAAGCACCGGATGTCACAACGTCGGGTGCAGTGCTTGGTTAAGTGTCATCTCCTAAAATGTGTTTTACAAACCGTACCCCTAGAGGGGTTAACTCAATTGGATAATTACTGTATTCACCTGCAGTGATTGTTGGTGTGCCTTTACGATGTAGCAAATTTGCAGAATCAAGCTCACCAATTAGCCCCATAAGAAGAGAGGGGGTCATATCTGAAAACATTGCCTTTAACTCAAAAAAATTCATTCTAAAACCGCTAGTTTCAAGGACAACTTTTCTGTCTTTTTCTGCCATTCTTACAGCGACACTCAAAACTTCAATCGCCCCGCTTGATAGATTTTCAACACACCTAGCGAAATGGTCTAACTCAGTATATGACAATTTTTCAATATCACCTTTTTCAAGAAGGATATTGGCGATAAGGTTAGTTGCGGCCCTGAGTTTGGCATCATTATGACTTCTTACGATTGACAAATAACTCGACTTAAAAAGTTCCGCAAACTGATCTTTGTTTACATTTGACGGGTCTAACCTGCCTTCAAGTTCCTTCAGCCTTTTTTCGAGTAGCTCTATTGCCCTATTTTTTGACTTTTCGGTTGCCGAAGGAATGTAGTCACCAATTAGACTTGCAATCGAGCCACCTACAACTGGGACAGCGGACACTCCGGCTTTAAATAGGGCTAAAGCATGGTCTGATTTATTTTTTGATGGCATTATTTTTTGATCGTACACTTAATGCCGGGGATGAGAGGCGCGAGTTTATGAGCGTCCTTCTCCATGCCCTTGTTCGGCCTTCCTTTGCCTCTTGATGATTGCAGCCAGACCGCGAAGAGCCTCGTTAACCGAGTCGTGGTCGGGAAAATACTCAGCCACATCAAGATCGATGACTACAACGTTGGTACCTTCTTCATACCGTTTTGAATACTTGCCTCGGACCCCGCCACTGAAGTCGTATTCCTCAAGCATGTCTGGATCATTCTTCACTTTCTTCATATCTGAATCTCTCCTTGTTTGTCGCCAATCTGGCGCTGATAATACGGATTCGGTCACCTCTTTCCGTGTGAACGACAACCAGCAGGCGCCTTCTTACGGATTCCCCAATGAGGACAAAGCATTCCTCATCATCGGAGTGTAAAGGGTCGTCTATCGTCCTCGACAATGGATCGCGGAAAGCAGTACTCGCCTCATCGAACGAAATACCATGCTTCTTGCTGTTTAGCCGTGCCTTCTTCTGATCCCATTCAAATAGTAGCCCCATAAGATGTCAACTCTTCCCTTTATCAAGGCCGAACGATTAGATCAGGTGCGGGCCGAAAACCTTGCCCGTCAAGGCCGCAGCGCTTCTTCCCGTCACCCGAATCTTTTTGTTATCCATTTTGTTCTATTATT
This sequence comes from Desulfobacterales bacterium, assembly GCA_030616475.1. Lineage (GTDB taxonomy): Bacteria > Desulfobacterota > Desulfobacteria > Desulfobacterales. Next base: position 13,585 of record JAUWXF010000073.1, on the reverse strand, counting down.
TTAATGGCCTGGGTCATTTTAATAAGTTCTTCTGGTGAATAAACAGGAATTTTTGCGTACTTAAAACCAACGGCATCTCTCGTTACTATAGCTTGGGCGCTTGCATGGCGAGCAGATTCATATAAAACTGCATCCTCAAATAAAATATTCATAAATATTTCTCTTCAAGGTATTTTTTATAATCTTCTTCTGACACCTTTCCTTTTTTGAGTGACCCCCTCAGAGAACGTGTTAGAGGAGAAATTTCTCTTTGCCTACCTGATAACTTCTTGTCAATGAGTGCAAAATAATCAGCAACAATTTTAGAAACAGATTTACCGGTTTTAGCTGAATATGACTTTGCACTTTGAATTAAATCTTCATCAAGCCGTAATGTTAATTTAGAATTCATATAGCACCTCCAAATATAATGACGTATAAAATATATTGTATCAGAATATCCGCATCAATGTAAGCTCTCATTTTTGGTGCCTCGTCATCGAGCGACGAAATGCTTTGCGTGACTTATCCACAAGTTGATCGGCGGACTCCTTGCGATGCCATGCACCAAATGTTTGATCGAGGACGTCGAGGTTCTGTTCCTCCTCAATCTTGCTTACGTACATGTCAATTGCACATTCGATAATCTTCTTCTTTGACGTATGCAAACGCCGGGCAAGACTTCCAATGCGTCTGACCGTAGCTTCATCGACTCGTGCAGAAAGTATCTTATCCATAGTTTACCTCCTATGCTTACGTACAAGTTAGTTCGCTTCGCTCACAATTGGAATAATGGAATATTGGAATGGTGGAATGTTGGGTGTAAGAAGATTCCCGCTTTTTTTCTTTTACATCATGAGCGCAGGCTTCACTTCGTGTCCAATATTCCATCATGAGCGCAGGCTTCACTTCGTGTCCATTATTCCTTGATCGAACTTGCAATAGCGTCAATAAATAGCTATAATGTCAATAGGTTGTAAAAATTCCGAGACGTTGAATTATAACGTAAGAATAGTCCTGTTACAATAGAAAAATATCAGAATGGATGATCATTTTCTAAATCAGATGTCGAACTATGAGGGCAGCCGTCGAAGTGGAAAAAACGTGGCGCCCTGTCTGTTACGGTTTGACCATCTGGCGATTTATTGTTAGTATTGTTCTTGTCTGTAAACTCAAGCCTGTCCACCGGGAGCCTCCAGATCTGTACATAAGTGAGAAAGCGTGAAACCAGCAAGAATCATCCTCTTTGTAGTGCTTGTCCTTTGCCTTGCGGCTGGAGCCGCGGCCCTGACCCTCTATCGATATGCCACGACGCCTACACAGACCTCTGAAACAAGTGCTGTGGTCTGGATAAAACCGGGTCAGAGCTTCTCTGAAACAGTTGCCCAACTTCAAAAAGCCGGCCTGGTGCGGCACCCGAAAAGATTTCGATGGCTTGCCTATCTCAAAGGGGATGAGAGGCGGATTCGGGCCGGTGAATACGTGCTTCGCGGCTCGATGTCGCCCGGAGCCATCCTAAATGCCTTGGTCAGGGGCGAAACCCTCCTGCATAAAGTGGTCGTCCCTGAGGGGTCCACTGTCTTTGAGATAGGGCAAGTCCTTGAAAGTGCCGGGCTTGTCTCTGAGGAGGCCTTCTTGCAGGCAGCATTCGATCCTGGCCTCATAAAGGCCCTTGGCATAGAAGGTAATACCTTTGAAGGATATCTCTTTCCGGAGACCTATCATTACCCCAAGGGGGTTGCTGCTGAGCAGATCATAAAGAAGATGGTTGCCCATTTTCGTTCGGTCTTCACACCCGCGCGTGCCGCGCGTGCCCATGCCATGGGCTTTACCACTCATCAGGTGGTAACCCTTGCCTCTATTGTGGAAAAAGAGACGGCAAAACCCGAAGAACGACCGCTCATTGCGGCTGTGTTTCTGAATCGACTAAAACGCCGCATGCGCCTTGAGAGCGACCCTACGGTCATTTACGGCATTAAGGACTTTGACGGGAACTTGACCCGGAAGCATCTCAAAACCATGAGCCCGTACAACACCTACCGGATCAAAGGCCTACCACCGGGACCTATTGCCAATCCCGGCCGAGCTTCCATTGAGGCGGTCCTTTATCCATCCGAAGAACCCTACCTGTACTTTGTGTCGAAAAATGACGGCTCCCACCACTTTTCCCCAACCCTGCGTGAGCACAACCGGATGGTGCGAAAATATCAACTCCGCCGATGAGTGAGGCGTCGAATGTGGCTCATTTAGTGATCTGAAGACAGATGACTACTATATGTTGGGCCTTAGTGAAACCCCACAAAAAACCACAAAACATCATCTATCCTCTTAAATCTTAAATTCCACGAATTGTTCAACAAAATAATAATCACACCCGCATTTTTTTCTTGACATTTCAATTTCGAGCGGACTATAGGTGAAATAGTGGAGTAAAGTGGATGTAAGTAGAGGCGATCAAGGATCAAGACATGTTTCGGGGCAGCTCATTTCATAACCTGGATTCGAAAGGTCGATTGATTATTCCGGCCCGTTTTCGTGATGCGTTGAATCAAAGCAACGTAGTCGGGCTTATGATCTCGAAGATGGATGGTGCCCTGTTTTGCTATACCTTTGAAGAGTGGCGCAAGATTGAAGAGCGTATCCTCAACCTTGCTCGGAAGAGTGAAAACATGCGGCGTTTCCGGCGGATCTTCATAGGCGGTGCCCATGAATGTATGCTTGACAAGCAGGCACGTATTCTGATTCCACCAAGCCTGCGCCAGTATGCAGGTCTAAATAAGGGGGTCGTTCTTGTAGGGGTGCTCGATCATTTTGAGATATGGGCTAAGGAAAGCTGGTCTCAAGAGCATGAGAATCTGCACGATGATATGAAAAACGAGGATCTGAGGAACGAGGTTGCTGAACTGGGGCTCTAGGGTGAGTCGGCCATGCAATATCGCCATGTCCCGGTCATGGTCAAAGAGGTTATTGACTATCTAAACTGCTTACCCGGAAAGAGATACGTAGATGGTACCTTGGGGGGAGGTGGCCATGCCCAGGCTATTTTGGAGGCCATTGGCCCAGACGGTTGTCTTGTCGGCATCGACCGAGACCCGGATGCTATTGCCTACGCCGGGAAATCCCTCCATTCGTTTAAACCGAACGTTCAAATCTTTCACGACGACTTTACCCATCTCCCACAAATTCTTTCCCGGTTACACACCACCGGGGTGGATGGGATTTTGCTCGATTTGGGGCTTTCACTCTACCAACTCGAAGGAAGCGGTCGGGGTTTCAGCTTCATGCGGGATGAGCCTCTGGATATGCGTATGAATCCGGAACAGGGCGTTACTGCTGCGGCAATTGTAAACAGGCTATCGGGAAAAGACCTTGGAGACCTAATAGCCAGGTATGGAGAGGAGCCATGGGCCGTTCGTATTGCAAAATCTATTGTGGCTGCACGCCGCCGGCAAGCGATCCGGTCAAGCTTGCAACTTGCCGAAATTGTCAAGAAGGCGGTTCCGGCCCGGCATCGTCGTAGGCGAATCCATCCTGCCACGCGGACATTTCAAGCCATAAGGATTGCAGTGAACCATGAACTGGAGACCCTGGAAAAATTCTTGGATGAGGCAGTCAATCTCCTGAATCCCGGGGGGCGGCTTTGCATCCTGTCATTCCATTCGCTCGAGGACCGCATTGTCAAAGAGCGCTTCAAAGCCCTTGCCCGGGGGTGTACTTGCCCACCTCACTTTCCGAGGTGTGTGTGCGGAAAAGCACCCCAGGTGTCTATCCTGACTAAGAGGCCGGTGCGACCCGGTCCGCCAGAGGTTCAGGAAAATCCTATGGCTCGAAGCGCTAAGCTGCGGGCAGCCGAACGATTGACGATTGACGATTGAATATTGACGATTGAATGTTGAATATTGAGTCTTTCAATCGACAATAGTCAATCGACAATAGTCAATTTAGAGAGGGGCGCTGTGAAAAAGAGGAAGCGACATCCCCTGATGGTCATATGGGTCGCGTTTATGGTGGTGTTTATGGCGGAACTCTTGGTCTATACCTGGTGCAGGGTGCAGTATGTGCGAACCGGGTATGAAATTACTGAAGCCACCGAAGAGCAGCAGCGCTTGATGGAACTTCACAGGAAACTACAGGTAGAGGAGGCCCGTTTAAGGTCTCCTGAGCGTATCATGCGCATAGCCCGGCAGCGAGGGCTGGTAATGCCTGATTCAAAACAGGTCGTGGTGATCCCATGAGGACCCGCAGCAAAAAGAAATCGAATCCGTTAAAGTGGATTCGGTTTCGGATCATTATGGTGGGGACTGTTTTGGGGGTTTGCTTTGCCCTCATGGTGGGCCGAGCTTTTCAATTGCAGGTCCTTGAGGGCAAGCAGCTTCAGTCCAAGGCCGCAGTCCAGTATGAAAAGGCCTTTTACGACAGATCCAAACGAGGCACCATCTATGACCGAAACTACGCGGAGTTGGCGGTAAGCATCGACGTAGCTTCCATCTGCGCCTATCCGGGGCGGATTTGTTCTCCGGAACAGACGGCCTCGGCACTGGCGCGGGCTTTAGACCTGGAGCAAGAGTCTCTCCTGGAGAAGCTATCATCGGGCAAGAGATTTGTTTGGATCAAAAGGCATGCAGACCCAACAGAGGTCTCGCCCGTCAGAGAATTGGAGGTGGATGGAATCGACTTTGTCACAGAGAGCCGCCGATTCTATCCCCTGAAGAGCCTGGCTGCACAGGTCATAGGGTTTTGTGGGACGGACGGGAGGGGTTTGGAGGGGCTGGAATTCTATTATGACTCCTTCCTGAAAGGCCGTGAAAGTAGCCGGACAGTTTTAAGAGATGCCCTTGGCCGGGGTTTTACGGGTAAAGGCCCCTCCCCTGAAGATAAGCCCGGGCATAACCTGATTTTGACCATTGACAAAAACATTCAGTATATTGCCGAGCAGGCCCTTTCTGAAGGCGCAAGGGAGTTTTGGGCCAAGTCGGGCATGGCACTGGTGATCGTTCCCAGGACAGGGGCAATCCTGGCCATGGCCCACGTGCCGCGGTTTAACCCAAATGCCTTTGGCCAATACGAACCCTGGTTGTGGCGGAACCGCGCGATTACGGACTCTTTTGAGCCGGGTTCCACATTCAAGATATTTCTTGGCGCCGCAGCCCTGGAGTCGGGACTCTGCGAACCTAATTCAGAATTTTACTGCGAGAATGGGGCCTACAGGATTGGCAAGAATGTTGTGCATGACGTTCGTCCCTATGCTGCGCTTTCGTTTCAGGATATTCTAAAATACTCCAGCAATATTGGCGCTGCCAAGGTGGGCGAAAAGGTCGGACCGGCCTACCTCTACCATAAACTCAAGGGATTCGGTCTTGGCGATAGATTGGGTATCGACTGTCCAGGCGAGACTCGGGGGATCTTACTCCCTGTTGGAGGCTGGTCTGAGATCGATGCTGGGGCAATCTGCTTTGGACAGGGCGTTTCTGTCTCAGCCTTGCAGCTTGCGGCTGCGGTTTCCGCCCTAGCCAATGATGGGCTTTTGATGAAGCCGTATTTAGTGCAGGGGATGACGGACGTGCACGGCCGCGTAATAAAGAGTTTTCAACCCACCGCCCTGCGACAGGTCATTTCATCTGAAAACGCCCGGCGCTTGACGCGCATGATGGAAAGAACCGTGGAGAAAGGTGGTACCGGTGTTCGGGCAGCCCTGAGAGGCTACAAGGTTGCTGGAAAGACCGGTACGGCCCAGAAGGCCGACCCTGGAGGAGGGGGGTATGCAGCGGATAAATACATAGCTTCCTTTGTAGGATTTGTTCCTGCTGATAACCCGGAGATTGTCGTTCTGGTGGTCATTGATGAGCCTCAGAAACACCATTATGGCGGGGTGGTGGCCGCCCCGGTATTCAGACGTATCGTCCGGGAAACTCTTCGGTATTTGAAGGTTCCTCCTGAAACAGATGGGCGGGCAGGGGATGCTCTCAGGGTCTCATGCGAGGCACCGACGATGGGGTGAAGCTAAGTCTTCTTTTGGAGGCCGCAACAGTTATGCGTTTTGTTGGGCTTGAAGATCAGATCATCGATTCGATCCACTATGATTCGCGCACTGTGAGGCCAGGTGGGCTCTTTGTGGCGATCCAGGGCAATCGCTGCGATGGATACGCCTACATTGAAGAGGCGATAGAAAAGGGAGCTGTTGCTGTTTTGACAGAAAAGCAGTGGTCTGGGTCGCTATCGATCAGTGTGGCTCAGGTTGAAAATGCCCGGCTGGCGTTGGCTGCCGTCTCATCGGCATTTTATAGGCATCCCTCCCGAGAGCTTTGCATGATCGGCATTACCGGCACCAACGGTAAGACAACAACGGCCTATTTCATAGAGTCCATCTTGAATGCTGCCGGGTTTAAAGTCGGCGTTATCGGCACCATCAACTACCGATTCGGAGGGCAAAGCTTTACCAATCCGGTGACGACACCCGAGTCCCTTGATCTGATGCGCCTGCTGCGCAAGATGGTCGACAGCGGGACAACCCATGTGGTCCTTGAAGTCTCATCCCACGCCCTTGATCTCCATCGCGTAGCCTTCTGCGAGTTCGATGTGGGGGTTTTTACCAATCTGTCCATGGAACACCTCGACTATCATGGGGACATGGAAACCTATTGGCAGTGCAAAAGGGAGCTTTGTGTGGGACGACTGGGGATCGGGTCAAAGCAAGGACGGGCCACTGCTGTTATTAACTGGGATGACTCAAGGGGAAAGGAGTTATCCAGCGAGGTCTCGGTTCCGTGCCTGCGTGTTGGGCTTTCAGACGAGTGCGAAATACGGGCTCAAGATATCAACCTGACCATGGACGGCGCCTCGGGCAGAGTGCAGACCCCTGAAGGCGATTTTGATTTCACTTCTTCCCTGGTTGGAAAACACAACGTATACAATATCGTGTCTGCTACAGGTGTGGCAATAGCACTCGGTTTACCTTTAGAGACGATTCAGAAAGGGATCAAGGATCTTAAAGGGGTGCCAGGCCGGCTTGAGTGCGTGGCCAATAACCTGGGGCTTTCAGTCTTTGTCGACTACGCCCATACGCCGGATGCCCTGGAAAATGTGTTGACGGTTGTCAGAGGACTCACATCCGGCCGTATGATCACCATATTTGGTTGCGGAGGGGATCGGGATCGAGACAAACGCCCCATGATGGGCGCGACCGCAGGCCGGCTGAGTGATCTTGTGGTATTGACTTCTGATAACCCGCGCACCGAGGCGCCAGAGGCCATACTGGCGGGTATTGTCGAGGGGACCGCTGCTGTGCAGAGTCGCCGATATGAACCCAGTGAATTGGCAAATGGGTTTGAGACCCGGGGCTATGTTGTAGAGCCGGATCGGAGGAAGGCTATTTCATTGGGGCTTGGCGCGGCCAGGCCCGGGGACACAGTGATCATTGCCGGCAAGGGACATGAAACCTATCAGATCATAGGCGAGACAAGTATACCATTTGATGACAGGGTGGAGGCGAGGAAGGTGTTGGGATTGACGATTGATGATTGATGATTGACCATGGACAAGTGAGCTAAAGTGTCTAAAGTGTCTAAAGTGAGCTAAAGCCCGCCCTGGCGCGACAGAAGTTGGACCATGCCCAGTGGAGAAAAACCCGGTCTGGGCCAGGGTTGAGGAATGCGCTTTCAGCGCAGTCAATTTTAGAAACGGACAGCAAAGGGAATCAATAAATCCAATTGAACGGTGTTTCATTTTTTAACTTTAGGCACTTTAGTTCACTTTAGCTCACTTTAGTTCACTTTTACTGATGACCAATGACTCAAAAACCTGGACCGTTTCAGATGTCTTGCAGGCGACAGGCGGGCGCCTGGTATGTGGGAATGAGGGGGCTCGATTTCAGGCTATCTCCACTGATTCCCGGACTACTAAGGCGGGCGATCTTTTCGTGGCCATTGCGGGACAAAAGTACGACGGACACAACTTTTTGCAAGATGCCTTTCACAGGGGGGCCCTGGGTGTGCTGGTGGCCGAGGATTATATCAGCAAGCAAGCCCCGCCCGCCTCGCCTGAGTCCGCCTCAGGCGGGCGATGGCGGGCAGGTCCAGTACCAGAGAAGGAGGAACTCTGGATGGCCGTGCCAGACACCCTAAGGGCCCTGGGGGACTTGGCTGCTTTTGGTCGCCGACAGACCAATGTGTCGGTGGTAGCCATAACCGGAACCAATGGCAAGACCACGACCAAGGAGATGACAGCTGCCGTGCTGGGCCAGGCTTTTTCTGTGTTGAAGACACCCGGCAACTTCAACAACCTAATTGGATTGCCCCTCACCCTCTTTGGCTTGAGCGGCAGCCATGAATGGGCTGTCCTCGAACTTGCCATGAATCGTCCGGGTGAAATCCGCCGACTTTCCGAAATCGCCGATCCGGACCTGGGTGTGATTACTAACATAGAAGCCGGCCATTTGGAGGGTGTGAAAGATATAGATGGTGTCATGGAAGCCAAAGGCGAACTCCTTGAGTGGCTGGGACAAGACGGCACGGCAGTCTTGAATATTGATGACGAGAGGGTTTGCAGACTGGCGGAGCGGTTTGGCGGCCGCGTGGTGACCTTCGGCATTCACAGTTCGGCCGAGGTATGGGGAACCCCGGTGTCTCAGACCCGCTCAGGTTCTTCCTTTGATCTTTCCTGGTATGACGAGTCTGTACGGGTCTCTCTGAAGATTCTCGGCAAGGGTGCCATCTACAACGCCCTAGCTGCTGCCGCCGTGGGATATCGAGCAGACCTATCAATAGAGGAAGTAAAAAAGGGCCTGGAATCCGCCGTCTCCCTTCCGGGCCGGATGGAGATCTCAACACTTCCCGGAGGCATTCACCTGATCGATGATACGTACAATGCCAATCCGGGCTCTGTGGCAGTGGCTATTGAGACGCTTTGCTCCTTAAAGGGTAGAGGGAGGGGTATCTTTGTCATAGGAGACATGATGGAACTCGGGCAACACGCTCAAAATGCCCACAAGCAGATTGGAATCTTGGCGGCCCGTACCGGCATGGCGGGCCTCTATGCTACAGGTGCGTTTGCAGGTGTAGTAGCCGAAGGCGCTATGGGAGCAGGTATGGACCACGGAAAGATCTTTATCGGAAGCCGGGAACAGGTTGTGGAAGCCCTTAAGGGTCGCCTGGGACCCGGAGACTGGATCCTGGTGAAGGGGTCTCGCCTGACGGCTATGGAAAAGGTGGTTGAAGGACTCTGGATTGATGATTGATGATTGATGATTGTTGATTGAATGCGGAACACCGAATTGAGGAATTGAGGAATTCAGGGATTGAGGAATTCGGGCCTTCAACTTTAGGCACTTTAGCTCACTTTAGCTCACTTTTACTAATGACCAATCACCAATCACCATTGACTAATGACAGACTCAATGTTCAATTATCAATCATCAATCATCAATCGTCAATCATTAATGACTAATGAAACACTCAATCATCAATCGTCAATCGTCAATCATCAATCGTAAATGACCATTAACCAATAACGAGTACCTAATACCCAATACCCGGTACCCAATAACGAGCCCAACATGCTCTATCACTTACTGTATCCGCTCCATACAACCTTTTCGGTCTTCAACGTATTTCGCTACATTACGTTCCGGACCATCTATGCCAGCCTCACCGCCCTTTTGATCTGTTGGTTGTTGGGACCATGGGTGATACGAAAACTTACAGAGCGGCAGATAGGCCAGTATGTGAGGACAGACGGTCCTCCTGCTCACAAGACCAAGACTGGCACGCCCACTATGGGAGGGCTGTTGCTCCTCTTTGCCATTGTGACGGCCACACTTCTTTGGGCCGACCTGACCAATTTCTTTGTATGGATAGTACTCCTTATGACGATTAGCTATGGCGCTATCGGGTTTTTGGATGACTACCTGATGCAGGTCAAGAAGGAAAGCAGGGGGCTTCCGGGACGAATCAAGATTGTGATCCAGGTGGCCGTAGGGTTGCTCGTAGCCGGGCTTCTTTATGCGCGTCCCGATTTCGATACCCGTGTGAGCGTTCCTTTTTTGAAGCAGGTAGCGCCCGATCTTGGCTGGGCCTATATCCTTTTCGCCACCATGGTCATTGTGGGAACGGCTAATGCGGTGAACTTGACCGACGGCCTGGATGGCCTTGCTATCGGACCTGTGACCGTGGCTGCTACCACCTATGTAGTGCTGTCATACGTGGCAGGCCATGTGAAGATCGCCGATTATCTTCAGATTCAGTATGTGGCAGGAAGCGGGGAACTGGCCGTGTTTTGCGGTGCTCTAGTGGGGGCTGGTATGGGATTTCTCTGGTACAATGCGTATCCGGCCCAGATATTCATGGGAGACGTGGGATCCCTTCCCTTGGGCGGCGCATTGGGAACGGTTGCAGTCATTACCAAGCATGAGATTGTCCTGGCCCTTGTGGGAGGCATTTTTGTCGTAGAGGCCCTGTCAGTCATCTTTCAGGTGGGGTTTTTCAAGGTCACCAATGGACGTCGCATTTTCAAGATGGCTCCCCTCCATCACCACTTTGAGTTAAAGGGATGGCCTGAGCCCAAGGTGATCGTCAGGTTCTGGATCATTGCCATTATCTTGAGCCTGTTGGCGGTCAGCACGTTGAAATTGCGATAGGTTGTTGAAGGGGAACGCATTGTCGGATTTCGAGAACAAAAAAGTCTTAGTCGTTGGTTTGGCCAGGACCGGACTTGCGGTCGCCCGGTTCTTGAAAGATCGGGGAGCGCAAGTTACGGCAACTGACCTGAAGAAAAAGGATGAACTTGGCTCCTATGCCCAGAAGGCCCTTGCCATGGGCATTTCCCTGAAGCTTGGGGCACACGAGATCGAAAGTTTTACAGGCTCAGACCTTATTGTGTTGAGTCCCGGGGTGCCGCACAGCATAACACCCCTAAAGGCAGCAAGGAGAGCGGGGATACCGGTGATTGGTGAGATGGAATTGGCTTCCCGCTACATAAAGGAACTGATTGTCGCCGTCACCGGGACCAATGGCAAGACCACTACCACAAGTCTTATCGGAGAGATGTTGAAGGCTTCTGGCTGTTCGGTCTTTGTGGGAGGCAATATAGGTGCCCCACTGATCGACTACCTTAATTCCGGTACGCATGCAGACGTGATTGCAGCCGAGATCAGCAGTTTTCAACTCGATACCATGGAGAGGTTCAGGCCTAAAATAGGCGTTCTTTTGAATATTACAGAAGACCATCTCGATCGTTACAACGATTTCCGTCACTATGTGCGATCAAAGGCAAGGTTGTTCAAAAATCAAGAGAGCACCGATGTGGCGGTCTTAAACATGATGGACCCTGCGATTTGCGAACTTGAATCGGGGATTTCCGGCCAAAGACTTTATTTTAACATCGATAACGCAGGGCATCACTTCATGCCAGAGACCCGGCACGGAGTGGTGATCCGTGGCAAGGAGATGATCTGCAGCCTTCCCGGAAAACCTCCTGTCATTCTGAGCTTGGCCAAGTTTAGGCTCAAGGGAGAGCACAACCTGGAGAATGCTGCGGCTGCAAGCCTCGCAGCGTTGCTTGCAGGGGCCGGCAGGGCAGGTATCCAGATGGCACTCGACACCTATGAAGGCTTGCATCACCGGCTGGAATATGTCGGCAACGTCAACGGTGTTCAGTACTACAATGACTCCAAGGCCACCAATGTTGATGCTGTCAAACGTTCCCTTCAGAGTTTTGATTCCCCTGTGATCTTGATAATGGGGGGCCGGGACAAGGGCGGCAGTTACACGTTCCTGAAGGAGCCTATGAAGAAACGGGTCAAGAGACTCATTGCCATTGGGGAGGCCCGCGAAAAGATTTTGAACGCCCTGGGGGGGCTGACGCATGGTGAAGGGACAAGCACCCTCGCAGACGCGGTCCATCGGGCCCACCAGGCAGCAGCCCCCGGTGACGTTGTGCTCCTGTCACCCGGGTGCTCCAGTTTTGACATGTTCACAGACTATGCCGAACGTGGTGAAGCGTTTTGTAAGATTGTGGAAAGGCTGTGAGAGCAGCGTGTATTTGATATTTGATATTTGATATTGACTAATGACCGTGCAGAAGTGAGCTAAAGTGCCTAAAGTGAGCTAAAGTGAGCTAAAGTTGAAGAGAGGAGTGGAGCTTTTGGAGTTAATCCGTAAGGATTCCATGTCAAAAAAGTCTAAACTACTTTTTGACTTGTGTGAACAATGCCGAATTGTTCTTATTCTTTTGACTTTAGGCACTTTAGTTCACTTTAGTTCACTTTAGGCACTCCGTTATTGACCAATGACCAATGACCAATTACCAATCTACAAAGGATCGCGGTGGCTATGACGGTTTGCTCTTGGTGGGAACGTTACTGCTGCTGGGGATCGGAGTGGTAATGGTTTACAGTGCAAGCTCGGCTGTTGCCCTGAAGCGATTTGGAAGCGATACCTACTTTTTCAAGAGACAGGTGGTGTATGCCCTTACAGCAATCCTGGTTCTAATAGTCTGTCGGCATGTGCCATACCCTTTGTACGGGAAGATGGTATACCCGATCCTTGTCGTTGCTTTTTTGTTGCTCGTTGCCCTTTACTTGCCTGGGGTGGGACACCAAGTGGGGGGCGCCAGACGGTGGTTGAGAGTTCTCGGGGTTTCCTTTCAACCATCGGAACTTGCGAGGCTGGCCCTGATCATCTATTTGGCCTACTCCATGAGCAAGAAACAGAAGAAGATCAAGGTATTTGCCATCGGCTTTCTTCCGCATGCCATTGTATTTGGAGGTTTTGGAGCCCTGATCGTTATGCAGCCAGACTTTGGGATGGCAGCAATCCTTGCCTTGATTGCATGGACGATGCTCTTTGTCGGGGGTGTGCGTGTGTCTTACCTTTTCACGGCATTCGCAGCAATACTGCCCATTGTCTACTACCTGCTCATTCATGCGGGATACCGCCTAAGACGACTCGTAAGCTTTCTCGACCCCTGGAGATACGAGAGTGACGCCGGATATCAGATCGTGCATTCACTGATGGCCTTTGGATCTGGAGGAGTTATGGGGGCAGGCATTGGAAAGAGCTACCAGAAGCTTTTCTATCTGCCGGAGCCCCATACTGACTTTGTCTTTTCAGTGCTGGGAGAGGAATTAGGTCTTGTGGGGGTGTGCCTTGTAATCGGTCTTTATGTCATGATCCTCTGGCGGGGGATCGTTGTGGCGATGAAGGCCAGGGATCTTTTTGCAATCTATTTAGCTGTAGGGTTGATTTCCGCCCTTGGTCTGCAGGTGTGCGTCAACATGGGTGTGGCCATGGGATTATTGCCCACGAAGGGACTGACACTGCCCTTTGTCAGTTATGGAGGCACATCCCTTTTGATGAATGCTGCTGCCATTGGAATATTGATGAATATATCAGCCCGACAGGCGGTGTGACTGTCATGGTAACGTCATATAGCAAGCTAACCAATTGTATTGTAAGGGCGAACTTATTTGGCCAAACTATTTTTGAATAAAATCCGAAATCCGAATACCCGCCTGCCAACGCCTGAGACAGCATTCAGCTTATGTGCCGGCACCCGCCTGCCAACGCCACGGTCGCCGGACATCTGCAATGCCTGCACACACGGCAATGGCGGG
>JAUWXF010000041.1 GCA_030616475.1 Desulfobacterales bacterium | reverse complement strand
GCAGGTCTTGCGTTTCTCGCTCCTGACACCTGACACCTGACACCTGACACCAAAAAGTACGAACAAAAGAATTTATCTCTTGGCGCCCGCATTCTTGAAAAGTGTAAACCGAGGAATGAAGGATGCCATTAATTCTTAGGTTTCTTTGATAGCAGAATGATCGCGAACCCCAAAAAGACTATGTCAAAATAGTTTAGACCCAGTGCCCCTCCACATTGGGTCCTTCTACTGCCTGCAACTGACCGCTCTTATACTGAGTAATGGCATCTATAACACGCCCCTTGGCGCCTGTTACAACCTTGGTACCTGCGGCATTCAAGACCTGGAAGGCCTTGGGACCGCAGTTGCCGGAAATCAATACATCAGCCTTTTGATCCACGATAGTCTTTGCGGCCTGGATACCTGCTCCCTGGGGTAGATTGAGATTTTGTTTGTTTTCTACAATTTCATACTCCAGTGTTTCCGGATTTACCATAATAAAGTATTTGGCCCTCCCAAAGCGGGGATCCATGTCGGAAATCAATTCATCTCCGGTAGATGTAACAGCTATCTTCATTGTTGATAATACCTCCTTACATAAAATCGCGGAGCGATTTTATTTCTTATTTCGTACAGCATCGCTTGGGATTCTCACAGGGTGAGGATTGTCCGCAGCACGCACCCCCGTCTTGTGCCCAGCGGCCGCCACCTGGATTGCTGCTTCCCTTCATGACATAGGCAACAGAAGAACTCATTACCTTTTCGGCCGGCTTTCCACACTCCGGACAGGTATTGGATGACCCTTCTTGAAGGGACTGCAATCTTTCAAAGCTATGGCCGCAGACTGTGTATTGATATTCATAAATCGGCAAGTGACATTCTTCCCTTTTCTACTGATTTTGGTAGGCGTTCACAGGTTCAGAGTTCACCCCCGCCTGCCACCCGCCTGCCGACGCCTGAGACAGCATTCAGCTTATGTGCCGGCACCTCTGGCAATGGCGGGCAGGACGCCTGGCTCGCACCCGAGCTGCAGTGCTGGCACCCGCCTGCCACCCGCCTGCCGACGCCTGAGACAGCATTCAGCTTATGTGCCGGCAGGTCTGGCAATGGCGGGCAGGGCGCCACGGTCGCCGGGCAACTACAATGCCAGCAGACACGGCAATGGCGGGCAGGTCTCTGGCAATGGCGGGCAGGGTTCAGGGTTACCTTTCTTTCGTTAACCTTGCTCGTAGGACGATTCAGATTTCGGTGAACCTTGAACCACTGAACCCTGAACCCGTGAACGGTAACTAACTTTCAGCCTGTCTCAATACTTCCATGAGCTCATCGGCCCTATTGTATCCCGCAACCTTGACCTCGACCTCATTAACACCTTGTGTCTGTCGAACGGCCTTCTTAATATCATAGGCCAGCTTGAAGGCCATGGGACAAACCGGAGAAGAGGGCCGAAATGTCAAGCTGATCCTGCCATCCTGGTCGATCGAAAGGTCCCTGACCAGTTTCATACGCATGATGTCAAGATTGGTGCCGGGGTCGATGACGGCTCTTAATGCATCTTCTACTTTTTCTTTGAGTGTCACTAGAGGTATCTTAGTCCGTTAGTTGTAAAGTTCGTGTTTCTTGTGGCAGAAAATCAATTCGAAATACGAATATCGAAATACGAAACAATATCGAATGACAAAAATTCAAAATAAAAAACGATAACCAATTCTGACATTTTCAATCGCGCTTGAGACGGCTTCTACAGTTTTGAACATTTGAACATTTAGTATTTGGATTTGTTTCGGATTTCGGATTTCGTGCTTCGTATTTCCGGTCTATCCGGGTTGGATTGATAATATGCATTAGAGCCCTTTTTCACCATGTCAATCGTATGGTCTTTGACCAAAGGCTCAATGTATTTCAAAATCTCATTCTTATGCACACTCAGCCCGGAAGAGATGTCATCGAGGGTACACGGACGCCTTGCAAGGAGGTTCAAAAGGTCTTCCTTGACGTCAGCCCCCCTCTCATGCTTCTCCTGGTCCTTATACGGCGTAATCACTTCGGCCTTTTCACCCAGAATTTTGCAAAACCTGGTCATCTCTTCTGGGGAGACTTGCCGTGCGTAGGTCTCTACTGAAGGACGGACCGCTGTATTGATGTGAACCTTTTGAGGATTCACCCTTTCAATCCAGCGTTTGAACTGTATCGCGTTGGCTTCCGTGCCATTGATACCGTCCAGGATAAAGACCTCAAGCCATATCTCACCCGAATATTCCTTCCGGAAGGCAATGAGTCCCTCCACCATGGTTTCAAACTTGATCTCAGAATGTGGGCGATTGATGGTTTCAAATCCCTCTTGATCGTGGGCGTCAAGAGAGGGCAGTACTACATTAGCCTCCATTATCGATTCACGGACCTGGCTGTCCCACAAGAGGGAGCCATTGGTCAAAACGGCGACCGGAATCTCTATGTGTTTCTTAATTTCATGAATCAATGATCCTATTTCACTGTTTAAGGTGGGTTCTCCTGAACCCGCCAAAGTGATGTAGTCTGGCCGAATGCCCTCTTTCAGCTTTTGATATACCTGGGGCAGGATTCTCTTTGCCGGCACATACGGCTTTCGCTCGATCGTTTTTTCTTTGGTTCGCCCGAGCTGGCAATAGATGCAATCGTACGAACAGACCTTGTAGGGCACCAGATCGACACCCAAGGACCGGCCTAATCTTCGTGAGGGCACAGGCCCGTAAACGAAATGCTCCATTGTTCCAATATTCCAAAACCCCTCAAACCCTCCCCCCTTCAACGGGGTACTTATTAGGGGGGAGGGCAGAATGGAGGTAGAGGCGTTGGGGGCACGAGACAAGCGGGCCTCCCTAGCCCCAGTGGAGAAATGTCATCCCATGTCTTCCAGTGGTTCACCACCCCCACCCAAACCCCAATGCTATTGAATTAAGGCAACCTTTTCGGGCGGGCATAAAGCCCGCCCCTACACAGATTGGGTGGGTACAACTCGTAGGGGCGGCCCGCCCTGGCGCGACAAGACTTTGAGAATCTCACCAAGTGGCAACCCCTGTCTGGGCCAGGGGGTTTACCTGCCCGCCAGTGCCGTATATGCCGGCATTGTAGCTCCCCTGCGAGCGAGGCGCTGGCAGGCGGGCCTGCCCGCCAGTGCCCCGTCTGCCTCGCAAGCTCAGCGCGAGCGGGCAGCGAGGCGTTGGCAGGCGGGTCCCCGCCCGGACCCTTTCCCGGCAACACAGTGGGACAGGAATCTGTCCTCAAGCCTGTGCCATATCTCTTTGATGGCATCAGAGACCTTGCCGTCTGAAAATTCGACAATACTCTTGCCGGCCACCATGGCATAGGTGACTGCGGTATCATAAGGGATACGACCCACCAACTCGATGTGGTTTCTTGCACAATAGTCTGAAACTTGATCCGACATCTCCTCGTTCAGGTCGAATTTGTTGACACACGCAAGCGTCGGTATCTTAAAGTGGGCAGCCAGGCCCCCAACCCTCTCAAGGTCGTGCAAACCTGATAAAGTTGGTTCTGTCACAATCAGGACCGCACTGGCGCCGGTTATGGAGGCGATGACCGGACATCCTATCCCCGGGGGACCATCTACAATAATGGTATCAAGCCCTCTGTCTTCGGCCAACACCCTGGCCTGGTTTCTGACCAAGCTGACCAGCAGGCCGGAGTTTTCCTCTGCGATACCCAGCCTGGCATGGACCATGGGGCCGAGCCGCGTTTCCGAAATATACCACTTGCCGCATATGTTCTGTGGAAAGTCGATGGCCTGTACCGGACAGAAATAGACACACACGCCGCACCCTTCACAGTCTATCTTGTTCACAACAAAGTCCGGGCTGATGGCATTGAACTGACAGAGATCCAGACATTCCCCGCATTCAGTGCAAGTTTCCAGATTTATCTTAGCGGCTCGTCCTCCCCTGAAATCTTCTTCATGCTTTATGTCCGGGGCAAGTATCAAATGGAGGTCAGCCGCGTCCACGTCCCCGTCGGCCAAGACCTTATTCTCGGCAAGGGCCGCAAAAGAGGCCACCACGCTTGTCTTTCCGGTGCCTCCCTTCCCACTTATGATTGTCAGCTCTTTCATGCAAACAACTCATACCTTAATGATGAAATTCGTGTTTTTTCTGGCAGAAAGTCTTTTCATATGTTGAAAATTCGAAATTCGAAATTCGAAACAATATCGAATGACAAAAATTCAAAACAAAGGAATTGAAGGATTGACACAAGAATACTCAATTCCCGAATTCATGAATCTGTGATGTTTAGAACATTTGGACATTTGATATTCGGATTTGTTTCGGATTTCGATATTCGGATTTCGGATTTGGTTCCGGCTTGTCAGTGTTGATTCGTAACCTGTTACAACAATTTTCTTATCTTATCATACATGACCCGAAATTTATCTTTCATCTCAGGCATTATGTCTACCATCATGATGCCACGGGAATAGGCCTCGGCAATCTTACGGTCATCCGGAATTTCCATGAGGATTGGAATGTTTTCATCTCTAGCATATGTAGCAACTTGATCGTCTCCCACGTCGCAACGGTTGATAATGATCCCAAGCGGAATTTCCAGAGTACGCACGGCCCCAACGGCAAGCTTCAGGTCATTTAATCCAAAGGGCGTGGGCTCGGTGACCAAGATCGCAAAGTCCGAACCTTTCAGGGCTACAATCACCGGGCAGGATGTTCCGGGTGGGGCATCGATGATGGCAATCTTTTCGGGATTGATGTGCTCCTTGACCCGGTTTATCAGGGGTGGAGACATCGCCTCACCAACCCGCAAACGGCCATGAATAAACTCCGCGGAGCCGGACAACCCAGTTTCCAATACCCCAAGTGTCCGGCCCTTTTCGCTTATGGCCTCCCTCGGGCAGACCATGATGCATCCCTTGCAACTGTGGCAGAGTTCGGGGAAGGTCAGGACCTTCTCTCCAATGACGGTGATGGCACTGAATTGACAGATCTCGCCGCACTTCCCGCAGAAATCGCACTTCTCCAAATCAACTTCCGGGACCGGTGTTGTCACCATCTCGTTGTGTTCGATCTCAGGTTTCATAAAAAGGTGAGCATTGGGTTCTTCCACATCGCAATCCAACAGTTGCACGTTTCCGTTCAGAGAAACAGCCAGGTTGGTAGCTATGGTAGTCTTGCCCGTGCCCCCTTTGCCGCTGGCAATACAAATGACCATGCAACCTATTCCCGTGTCATAGCGCCCCCGCACTTGGGGCATTTTTCCTCGAAGCAAGGATTTCCCCGCTGGTGGGGGACTCTTTCACCACAGTTTTGGCAAATGCAGTTTCCACCAGTGCCTGCACCACCACCGCCACCTCCACCGCGGCCACCTCCACCGCGGCCGCCGCCGCCCCTTCCCATGCCTCTACCTGTGCCAGGGCCTTGGCCCGTTGGGCCTGTTCTGTCTCCTTGTGGCATTGTAATCTCCTTTGAAGTCTCTACGCCTCGTCCAAGATTTCCGTTGGAGGAGGTGGCCCCATCGGGGCAGTTGAAATACAAGTTGATTCCCTTGACGGTTGAGTCAAAAGGCCCGCCCTGGCGCTGCGGCTTATCATAAGCTAACAGGTCAATAGTCCAGGTCTGGGAAAGACGATAGACGTAACGAGCAGCGCAACCGATAGACGCTTCACGTTTTTTAATAACCTGTTTGGTGTTCTTTGCCTTTACCCCTTTTCCGCTACTCGGTGAAACGCTTGACCTCCGCATGAAGGACATTTTTTTGGTCGCCCCGTAGCAGGGGGCTCTTCCCAGCGCCACCCGCAGTGATCGCACAAAAAAACTCTGTTGGTCGTCGGGTCCACCCTTCTATAATTTCCTCCGTCCACACTAATAGCCTTGCCGTGGATCAATGCATCTGCCACGGTCTTACGTGCCTGTTCAATAATACGCCCGAACGTCGCCCTTGACACCCCCATCTGTTTGCCTGCTTCTTCGTGGGACATCCCCAAGAAATCAGCAAGCCTTAAGGCTTCAAGCTCATCTACGGTCAACTGTACCTGTTCCAGGTCTATCATGGGAACTCCCCGAGGTTTAAAATAGCTTATCTTCGGGTCGATCTCTACAAGGCGACTTTTTTGAGGGCGTACCATAACATCACCGTTATGAGTATATGCTAAAAACCACTCTAGGCACTTGATCGAAGGTTGTCAAGTTTTTTCTACTATGGACTTATGGAGTATTACGTGAAGTATCCGGATGGTTGGATTACCGAGACTTCCGAGCACTGAGGTAATGGGCAAACTGCCTCAGACTCAGGGTGGAAAACCGGTCGAATTCGGCAAACATCTCCAGGCCAGGTACGAGGGTCTTTACAGTGGGTATGTCCAGATCCTTTCTCGTCAGGTTGACATAGATCGGCCGGTAGCCATTCATGACCAGAAGCCTTTGCAGAAGTTCCAGGTCCCGCCCTATGTCCCCTGACGCATAATCCGGAAGGTCATAGTATTTGACTGCCTTTAGACCATCGGGAATCGGCATGGGGCGAAACCATGAAGAGTGGAATGGTACCTCGGTTAGTGCAGAGACAACCGCTCTTTTTCCGTTTAGGTGTGCTGCGCACCCTTTCAAAACTTGTCCGTCGGGGCCTTGAATGAAAGCTTTGTAGCAGGGAATGCCAAACTCAGAAGTGATATCCAGGAACTGAATCTGGACACCTTCATTACCGGCATGTTGCAAAATATCCTGCACTGGTGGGAGGTTAGATTCCAACAAGAAACACCTATCGCGAGAATAAGGCATAACCCTTTCCGCATCCCTTTCTATAACCTCAAGGAGGCTGTGCAGCTTGGCCTCTTCAAGCGTATTTCCCGAGGCAAGACCGGTAGACGGCAGACCACTCGTCAGGCAAATTTCATCGAGATTGCAAAACAGAAAGACCAGTTGGGCCGGTACATAGACAGGATGTGTACCATTTTCATCCACTCTTTCCGCGGTAACCCAATATAGGGGATGGTTTTGATACGGGACCTCAAGATCCATGTCATTGGGGTCCAAGACCCCATAAGATTCTTTCTTCAAGTCTTCGAAGCGCGCCCTAATTAAAGGATGACCGTGCTTGTAATTGAGGGCATTTTCAGAATCAAAACTGGCAAAAGCCGAAACCCTTTCAACCACCTCCATGAAGCAGGAGGCTCTGGCCTGATCTATATTGAGCCCCTTACCGTAACTGGTCTGGAGACCTGTCAGTTCCCAATAGTTTCTCCCTGTTGATACGCTAACTTCAAGAAGCCATTGCATTTGAAGGGCATGAGGACTGAGGCTGGCCTGGTTTTCTGTTTCCGGTCCAGACTCAAAGTCTATAGCCTTCAGCCTTTCCATCGCCTTTGCAGAGGTCTCCACGGCACCGGGTTTCTTTTCGGCATCTTTTGGGGTTCTTTTCGCGCCGACATGATCCAGGAGTGCTTTGATCGGTACCACCCTACTTATCCAGGCATCTATGGCTTCCTGGTCAAAGGGGATGGGAAACTCCGATTCACCTTCAAGGGTTGCGGGTTCGTGTCGCAGGATGTTTTCGGAAAACACCCTGAGCCAGTATGCCTTGTCCTCCCGGTCTTTTTTCAAGGACCAGTTGACATAAATCAAGGGCGTGTACCGGGCTAATCCTTTGATGTCAGTGCCCTCGAAGTTCTCAATCAATGCCTGCAATCTGTCGTTAAGAATGCAGGCTTCATACATTAATGCCATGAGATAAGGGTTGTGATTCTTTGCCCTTTCTATCAATTGGCTAGTTAAGTTTGGCCCAAATTTCCCGGCCAGGTGTAGAAGATACTTATGCATAAAGTCATCGTTAGGATGATCCTGGATGTATTCAAGTGCATCTTCAAAATCCAAATTTCCCGGGGGAAAACATGCAAACTGCCCGGTCCCAAATTGTGTACCCTGGTGTTCGAGCTCATACCTCATGATTGGATGTGAAGCGGCACCGTTGTCAGAATGCTTCATAGGCGCTTAGTTGTGAAATTCGTGTTTTTTCTGCCAGAAAATATTTGGAATACACTGTTTTTCAATACTGGCAACTGATTGAGGGATTCAGGGATTGAGGAATTAGAATATGGATGGTTCCGTCAATTCCCTGGCCCAGACCGGGGGGTTCCTCCAGGGACATTCTCGAACTCCTGTCGCGCCAGGGCGGGCCTAAATTCCTAAATTCGCAATCCCTCAATTCCGGTTTATCCGGGTTAGCGTTTTGTTTCCTCATATTCGACAACAGGATATTTTAGCTTCCATGAGCCGCGCTCTGCCATGTCGATTGGGGATAAACTAAAACGCTGGCCTTGTCAACAGGGGACAGACATACCACTCTAAAATCCCCCCTCGCCCCCGCCTGCCACTCGCCTGGCAACTCATGTGTGGCACCCGCCTGCCAACGCCTCGCTCGCCGGGCAACCGCAATGCCGGCACACATGGCAATGGCGGGCAGGTGCACTTTGTTTATTGGCAATGGCCGGCAGGTGCCAACGCCTCGCTCGCAGGGGGGCTACAATGCCGGCATACACGGCTATGGCGGGCAGGTTTAGGGGGATTTTTTTGACCGGTTAGAGTTTAGACTTTGACGGGACTCTGTATCGGACTGATTCGTCGTTGACAGGCACGATTGGCGTCTGCTATCAAATGGGCAGCTTACAATGTGGTGAGGAATGATTATGTTAGCTTTTTCAAAGACCTTTGAGAGATACGAGGCCCTGGTTTCGGAAGTTGACAAAATCTTCGTGGCCGTACAGGAGGCATACAAAGATTGTGTTCGTTGTAAGATTCATTGCTGGGACTGCTGTTACGCCGTGTTTGATCTCACGCTCATCGAATCGGTCTATATGAACCATCATTTCAATAAATCGCTGACCAGGAGGGAACGACGAAAGGTTCTCAGGCGGGCTGAAAAGGCTGACCGCAAGTTTTATCAGATCAAGCGCAAGCTTCAGAAAATGCATTTGAAGGAAGGCAAGCCTTCGGAGGATGTGCTGTTGCAGTTAGCCCGGGAGAGAGTACAGTGCCCCTTCCTTAATGATGAGAAACTGTGTGACCTGTATGCCAGGAGACCCATTACCTGCAGGGTCTACGGCATTCCAACATCGATTGGGGGGACCCCCCATATCTGTGGAGAATCCGGTTTCCAAGAGGGGACCGCCTATCCCACGGTGAACGTGGATAATATGAATGACCGTCTCATTGAACTGTCCAAGGATCTGCTTCAAGAGATGGGGGCGAACCGTTCAAAGATGCATATGAGCCTTGTTCCGGTTTCAGCGGCCTTGATGACCACCTATGACGAAAAATACTTTTTGGCTTGACGCAGGAGGCACCTAGATGCGCAAACTATCGCCTGAAGATGCAATGAGAAAGAAAGCCATTTTTGACAGTATGTCGCCCAGGCGGCAAAAACACATCCTTGGTAGAGAAGGCTACGACAAGTGGGACCCGTTCATCGAGCCAAAAGACCCCATTGACATGCGAAGGGATAAATCGAAGCGCACAGCCATTGAGTTGGCCCGAGAATTCCTTGCCACGTGTAAACACGAGGACTACAGTAACGAATATGGTCAGGGGGCCTGGGACATCTGTCTTGGAATCGTCAACGATGACGATCGCTACAAAGGGATGTATGAATTCGCTTGCTGGTATCGGGACCTCCTGACCCGGACAAGCCGGGATTGAGGGATTGCGAATTGAGGAATTGACGGAATGGTCCCTATGTTAATTCCTGAATCCCTTAATTCCTCAATTATTTGTTACTATTGAGAGGTAGTAGTCATAAATATTCTCTGCCAGAAAAAACACGAATTTCATGACTAAGCGCCTATATGTCCGACCATTTCCTATTCATTCATGTCAACCTGCTAGCCCCTGTCGAATCCCCGGACACCATTCCCATATCTGAGGCTACAATACTGGCCTATTTGAAGAGCCATGGGTTCTCAGGGCAGATTTTGGGGGATTTTGCCAATAGCCCTCTTGATCCACGAGCTTTAGCAAAGGCCATTCACACGGACCAGCCTCTTGCCATCGGGTTCACGGCATATCAGGAAAACATAAAGCAGATAAGGCTTTGGGCCAGGCATGCCAAAAAGTTGTCTCCGACCATCAAGATTATCATAGGGGGCCCCCAGGTGACGTTCATGCCGGCTGAGGCCTTGAGGCATATGCCGGAGATCGATTTTCTTTGCAGGGGGGAAGGAGAGGATGTGATGTTGGGTCTTGCCCAGGCCCTCGCTGAACGAAAGGAGATGGCCGGTGTTCCAGGGCTGTGTTTTCTGCGGGAAGACGAGGTCATAGAGACTGGTCCTTTGTACGGTGCTAGCAACCTGGACGCATACCCCTCTCCTTACCTGATGGATCTGATAGATTTGAGGCACAAGGAACGGGCAGTAATGCTGACCTCCCGGGGGTGTTCCTATGATTGTGCCTTCTGCTACACTCCAAAGGCGAGCAATAGGAGGGTCAGATTTTACTCGCCGGAGCGGATCATAGAAGAGATGAAGTATCTCAAGTCAAAAGGGATCAGGGCATTTTGGTTTGCTGATACGAATTTTTCGTTTTCCAGAAAGCGCCTGGTCACTCTCGTTGAGGCCATAATCAGAGAGGTGCCTGGGATTACCTTCTGGTGCCAGACGCGCTATGATCTGGTCAACCGCGAACTCCTTTCCTTACTCAAGCGGGCTGGTGCAGACAACGTGGCTTACGGCCTTGAGTCGGCAAATCCAATGGTCCTTGAGAGGATCAACAAACCAATTGACCTGGAACGCCTGTCCGATGTGATCCGACTGACCCAGGAGGCGGGCATAAACGTAGAACTCTTCAGTATGTTTGGTCTCCCCGGGGAAACCTTTGACCAGGCCCTCAACACCCTGGCGTTTGTGAAAAAGAACCGGGTGGCCGTAGATGGAAACTCAATATCGCAGCAGGCCCATCTTTTCTTCGGAACTCCCATGAATGATGCTCCCGCATCCTACGGTATCCGCCCTTTTCGGCGCACGCGACCTGCTTACCTGAGCGTATGCAGGGACTACGAGACCGATACTATGTCGGTAGATGAGATCCGGCACATCAGCTTGATCTGGCGATTGAACCGTAATGACTTTGCCGAGGACGTGCGAGCAGGAAGAAACCTATTTCATAGAGCTGCATTCATTACCCAAAATCATAGTGCCCTGACTGACCGGCCCGAGGCAACGTGTTTACTGGCTCGCGTATATCTTGCCCTTGAAGAGTATGGGGCTGCTTTGGATTGCATGAGGCTATTGAGCAAAGCATTCCCTGAAGACCCGACAGTACAAGCGCTTTTACAAGGCCCATTTTTGTGTTTCAAGGTAAGCGAAGAGACAGCGCGCCGGGGGTTCAACGTGATCTACGACTGCCAGGGCTCTATTGACGGCAGGCTGGTCCCTGCAACATGCGGCAGGTTTCAGGAGTCGATTCTTGGCCAGGGAATGCTTTTGCCTGAGTTCGAGAAGCATCTTGGTGGGATGGGTCTAGGAGAGTACGCCAGGTTTGACATGACGTTTCCTCCCGACTATGGGCAAAGGGGCCTGGCCGGGAAGGTGGTCACGTTTCGGGTTCACGTGCACCACATCATGGAACCGGTGACAGTGGAAAACTACAAAGGTCTCGATGAGCAGGCGTTGCGCAACAAATACGAGTTGGAGGATACAGAAGGGTTGCGGGAGCATAATATCAACCTTTATTATAAGATGCTTCACAGGGCTAATATGCAGGGGCTGGTCCGGGAAATGACGGACTATCTCATGCTTATGAATTTTTACCTTAAGCTTGGATTTGTTGAACGGGCGACCACTATGGTCGGAAAGCTCCCGCAAAACCCCATCACCTTGACCCATGCGGCCCACATATTTTGCACAAATGACCAACCCCGGAAGGCATTAGAGACCCTGGATAAGGTCTGCAAATGCGGGACAAGGCAACGGTTGATCCAGGCACAAGCCCTCTTTCATTTGAATAGGCTGGAAGAGTCAGAGGCAATGGTGAAAGATATGAAGCTGCGAAGTAATACCCAGCTTGCAGATCTTCGGGTGAAGCTTGCTGCCAGGCTGGCCCTCCCCATGGAAACTTATCTTAAAAGGGAGGAGGCGCTGCTCGAAGCCAAGACACAGGGGATGCTCAGTGGACAACCTTGGTTCTAGAATTCGTGTTTTTTCTGGCAGAAAATAAATCCGAATATCGAATGTCGAAATCCGAAACAAATTCAAAACTCGAATTCTCATCCGAATGTTCAAAACATTGAGGTCCTCGCTGCAATATGATCTCTTACGTTTTGGTCATTTGAACCTTAGAAATTCGGTCATTGTTTCGAATTTCGATATTCGTATTTCGTATTTTCCGGCTTGTCTGGGTCAGGGGCCTTAACCTTAACAAAGACGAAAGCGCCTAAGCCGGACCTATAGGTCTTGCCGCCGCCACCTAAGACTCTGTGGTCACCGGGGTGGTAGCCGTCGAGGTATCTTATCTCGTAGTCTTTATCGGGTTCCATGGCCATGGCTTTTTCCCAGTCGTCGTCATAGGCAAAGGTAATGGCTTCCATTAGGGCGTCCCCGAGATTGTGACCGGTGGCGTCATAGGCGCCAACGGCCCCGCAGGGGCATGTCCATTTGAAAAAATCCCCTTCGCGTTTGGGGTCAACCTCCAGGGGCCTTCCAAAAGGTTGTCCGCAAAAAGGGCAGCGTGGCCTTTCGGATTCTCTATAGGCTGGAAACAATGTGGGTCTCCTGTCTTCGTTATCGGTAACGTATGATAAGCTGGAGGTTCGCAGTCGCTCTTTGGCTCTAGTTTGTGGCAAACTATTGTAGAATATCAACTAAATGCAATAACTTTTCTTGAGACGTTGATAAGTTCTTCGACGTGAGGTTCGGGCGGGGATAAACCCCGCCCCTACAATTGTGTGTGCTGTCCTCGGCCCATGTAGGGGCGGGGTTTATCCCCGCCCGAACGGTTCTTTCTTTGCCCAGAAGGGGTAACTATTTCAGTATATGTCCTTTGACGGTTCAATGCAACCACAGATTATGACTTATAATGGAGAATGTAAAACAAGCAGTACGTAATATGGTCGTTGACTCTGAGAAGAAAATGACCCCCGGTGAGGTTGAAAAGGCTGTTGCCAGAGCTGGTGGCGTTGACAGAAAAACCGTTAGGCTTGCCATCAAAGATTTGGTTAGCCTGGGAGAACTGAGCTACACATATCTCTACGGCACGAGCTTTTTGGAAAAGTCCTTTGAGAGGCCGGTTCGAGTTTCCAAGAGAATTGTCATTAAGCCTCCAGAAAAGGCGTACCAGCCACAAGGACAAGAGGTGGTGGTTAGTATAGCCGGTGGTGCCGCGTTTGGAAACGGTGCCCATCCAAGCACCTGCCTTGCCTTGAGAGCTTTGGATTCTGTGTTGTGTGATTCTTGTTGCCTAAGACGAAGAACACCATTGACAGGGCTGGACGTTGGTACTGGTACAGGTATACTGGCCATTGCGCTGGCAAGGCTGGGTGTTCGAAAAGTCATCGCCACTGACATCGACCCGTGTGCTGTATCCGAGGCCACCTATAATGTCACATTAAACGGGCTTGCAGAACAAGTCATGATTATGAATACCCCTTTGGAGGAGCTCGCTACATATTTTTCTGTAATTGTGGCCAATTTGTCTTACCCAACACTCAGGAGACTATCACCCCTTCTATCAGAAAAGCTGGAACAAGACGGCATCTTGATCCTTTCAGGTTTCAAGGAACCTGCATCCAAGGACCTTGGTCAGTCCTATGGTGAACAAGGGCTCAGGTTGGTCAGGGACGAGATAGAGAACAAATGGATGTGTCTGACGTTCTGTAAGATGGAACCGTAGAAGCTGTTGACAATCCATGGTATGTTTGTTAGTGAAATTCTGATAGTATAAATATTTTTTTGAGTGGCGTATTCAGCCGTTCAGCCGTCGTAGCTTGCGGCACTATGGCGAAGTCGGCTCGTAGCCAAGGCTACTATGGCGAAGTCGGCGCCGCGTCATATAAAATCGCTAGGCGATTTTTTGTAAAGGAGCATTATGAGCAAACCACAGACAAAAGCGGAAACAATCAAAGAGTATATTGACCAACAGGTAGCGGCCCTGGCCAAGAACCCTGATTGCGGGACAACGCATTACAATCTTGCCGTGGCCCTGATCAAGGAAAATAGGTGGGATGAGGCTGAACAGGAACTTATGGCAGCCGTTGAGAGTTCACCCACCCTGGCCGAAGCCTATGTGGCCCTGGGGGGGCTCTACTTGCATAAGGGAGATTTGGACGCCTGCATCCGTTTTAATGAGAGGGCCATCCAGGTCAGGCCGAAGTTTGCCGAGGCCCATGGAAATCTGGGGTTTGCCTATTTACAGAGAGGTAATGTAGATCCGGCTATTGCCGCTCTGGAGAAAGCGCTTTCCCTTAACCCCAGGTTTATCCAGGCACAGACTACCCTCTCGAGTGCCTATTATATGACGGGGCGCCTTGACGAGTGCATTGCTGCCGCCAACAAGGCCTTGGAACTTGAACCTACCTTTGCTGTTGCCCACAATAACCTTGCCCTGGCCTATTTTCATAAGGGGGCTTTTAAGGAGGCCATTGAATATTGTGATAAGGCCTTGGCGAACGGATTTGAAGTAAGGCCGGAGTTCTTGAAAGACCTGGAACCGTATCGTTGAGTTAAGAAGCTCAAAGCTCAAAGTGATAAGGGCGCATGAGGCTCTTTCGAAGCTGAAAGCTGAAAGGGCGCATGAGGCTCTTTCAATGAAATTTGCCCGTGAGAATTTGGAAGTAGGGATTGATAAACTCAATTTCCAATAGGTGGTCTTTTTTTGCCTTTGAGCTTTCAGCTTTGAGCTTTGATGAAAGTCCATCAACCCAAGATCAAATACCTCTCCCAATCCCCTCACGGCTATGTCCTCGTTGATGAGGCTACGTGCCAGTCCCCCATGCGCCTGACACGCTGTGAGGCCAGCCCGGCCCACGGTCCTGCCTTAAGTTATGGACAGTATTTTAGAGGCATCACAGACGTCATCTCGAAAGATGGCTATGCACCGCTGGTGGAGGCTACAGGCAGGCAAGTGGTAAGAGATATCTCACTGACCGATATTGAAGAGATCCTGATCTATGCGGAAAAACATGGCAGCGACTACCACCCGGCCAGGATCGAGGTGATGGTTGGTGATGTTTGTGCCGGCTTTGTCATGAACGTAGCGGTTACGGCAAGGGGAAAGGCCCGGCTGTGTCGCGAGTTTGAAGTCTTGGAGTACCTGAACGGCAAATATGATTTCCCGTTTTTGCCGCGGACTCACTTCCAGGGCGAAGCCGTCCTCCCCTCCATGCTCATGTTTTTGGCAGATTGGTTTGAAGGGTATCACGAATTCCACCTCTCAGTTGACAAAAGAGACGGTTCCCGGAAACTAGTCCTTTGGGATACCGAGAAAAACCATTGCCACCTTTCTCGGCCACAGGCGTGGCAGATATACAGTCAGGCTGCCAAGATCTTGACCCTGTATTATGACCTTGAGACCTTTGAACAAATTTTCCCCTGGCATCATGCAGCCGGCGACTTTGTTGTGAAGACACAGGAGAAATCCCTGGATGTCAGACTCGTAACCGCAAGACAATATGCCCCCATGCTTGACCGTTCCGAGGGAGTCTCAGTCCCTGAGGCTTTGCTCTTTTTCCTGTTGAACTTGTCCGTAAGGATGCGGCTGGACCGCCTGGATGGTGTGGGCGCTGTTGCATGGGCAGATGATGAATGCGTGGATGCAACCCTGGAGGGGTTTGCGGAGGGACTCAGGATAAAGCAGAGCAAGGGGTTTGTTGATGCAGGATTTGTCAATGGATTCCTGCAATATGGACGGTCTCTTGCCAAAGAAGACCTATCGTATAGATTCCATGCCCTTATCGATGCCTGTGATCAAGCAGCCCCGGACGTACCTGTGATTAGATGCCATCTCGAAAGGCATATCTCGAAATTCCATTTAGCCCTTGAAAGGAATCTATTCAATAACAAGAGTCAGCCAGAATAATTGCCACCTGTGCGGTTAGGTTTCTTCTTGCATTGCGACGAATTGGTAGGGTGGGCTCTGCCCACCATGGATAGTGGGTTTCCTTTATTGGTGGGCTAAGCCCACTTAATGAAACATCTCGGAATTTCTACAACCTGCTGTAATCATTTATCTTTCAGCGGCGGTTTTCTGTACTATTAATATGGAATGGTGGACACGAAGTGCATTTTCTCAAGCCGTCAGGTGCAACCTTGCGCTCATAGTGGAATAATGGACACGTAGTGAAGCTTGCGCTCATGTTGGGGATGAGAAGCCGAAAGAAATCATTTTCTAATTGTTTTCATTCCTCTTAACCCAATATTCCAGTATTCCATTATTCCAATTGCGGAGCGGAGCGGAGCTAAGTTCTTCTTGGGGGTAAGAATCGTATGCATTGACAACAACCATGTAATCCAAGGTTTTTTCTATTGACAAAATACGCGAATAAGTTTATAGGCAAAGTCTGTGCTAGCGTGTTTGCATTTTTGATAAGAAATCACTTGATTTACACTCTTTTCCTCTTGTCAGTCGTCTAAACCGTCTAAACGTTTAACAGTTCACACTAATCATCAGGAATCGAGAGGAGGTGAGGATGTATATTGCGATGTATATTGCTTTGAACGGTAACGGGGTACAGAACGGTAACGGGGTACAGACTGTTCTTGTATCACATAACGTTACATATCCCAAGAGAATGGAGGTAGGATAATGGAATTGAAGCATAAAACTCCTATGCTGGATCAGTTGGAAACCGGGCCCTGGCCGAGCTTTGTTTCTGACTTAAAGCGAGAGGCTGAATCCAGGAAAACGAACCCGAACGGCATTGATTTCCAGTGTCCGGCCGAAATGCCCGAGGACCTCCTGGGCGTCGTCGAGCTGTCGTATGAACACGGAAGAACTCACTGGAAACATGGCGGCATCGTAGGCGTTTTTGGATACGGCGGTGGCGTCATCGGCCGGTATTGTGACCAGCCCGAGATGTTTCCGGCTGTGGCACACTTTCATACCCTTCGTATAAACCAACCTTCCAGCAAGTTTTACACTACGGAATACCTGGAGCAACTAATGGATCTGTGTGAAAGACGCGGTAGCGGCATCACCAATATGCATGGGTCCACAGGTGACATTGTTTTTCTCGGATCGCACACACCTCAGTTAGAAGAGATTTTCTGGGAATTGACCCATAATATTAACCAGGACCTTGGTGGTTCAGGCGGGAACTTGCGAACGCCCTCGTGTTGCTTGAGCGGTGCTCGTTGTGAGTTTGCCTGTATCGACACGCAGCACATATGCCATACCTTCACCAATGAATACCAGGATGAGCTGCACCGCCCTGCGTTCCCTTACAAGTTCAAGTTCAAGTTTGACGGCTGCCCCAACTGTTGCGTGGCCTCTCTTGCCCGCTCGGACCTAGCCTTTATCGGGACCTGGCGAGATGACATCCGCATCGACCAGGAGGCGGTCAAGGCTTATGTGGGCGGCGAACTGAAGCCCAACGCCGGTGCCCATAAAGATCGTGACTGGGGAGCTTTTGACATCCAGAAAGAGGTGATCGATCTTTGCCCCACCGAGTGCATGGGCTGGGATGGCAGCAAGCTCTCCATCGACACAAAGAACTGCACGCGGTGCATGCACTGCATAAACACCATGCCGAGAGCCCTGAGGGTAGGGCAAGACACGGGTGTTTCCCTCCTGTGCGGAGCCAAGGCCCCGATCCTTGATGGTGCCCAGATGGGCTCGCTTCTTGTTCCCTTTATCAAGTGTGAAGATCCCTATGATGAGCTCAAGGAGATCATCGAGGGCCTCTGGGATTGGTGGATGGAAGAGGGCAAGAACCGTGAGCGCATTGGTGAGCTGATGAAGCGACAGGGCTTCCAGAGGGCGCTGGAAGCAATCGGCTTGAAGGCCGTGCCGCAGCATGTCAAGGAGCCTCGGTCCAATCCTTATGTCTTCTGGAAAGAGGAAGAGGTCCCAGGCGGATGGAAACGCGATATCAACGAATTCAGAAAATATCATCAGAGATAGGGGGTGAAATCATGGCATTTATTTCTTCAGGATATAATCCCGATAAACCGATGGAGAATAGAATCACCGATATTGGCCCAAGGCATTACGAGGAGTTCTTTCCACCGGTGATCAAGAAGAATTTTGGTAAGTGGCTATACC
Source organism: Desulfobacterales bacterium (assembly GCA_030616475.1). Lineage (GTDB taxonomy): Bacteria > Desulfobacterota > Desulfobacteria > Desulfobacterales. Next base: position 4,584 of record JAUWXF010000041.1, on the reverse strand, counting down.
ACGAGATCCTTGAGGCTGGCGTACTGGTTCACGTGGCTGAGAGCGGAGACGAGGTCTACACGGTCCGCGTGGGAGCTGCCCGCCTTTTGACTGTGTCTCACATCCGCGAGATATGCGAGATCGCTGACAAGCATTGCGACGGCTATCTCCGGTTCACCACCCGAAATAACGTTGAATTCATGGTGGACAGCAAGGACAAGGTTGAACCCTTGAAGCAGGATCTGCTGAGCCGCAAACAGGCCGGCGGAGGCTACAAGTTCCCTGTCGGAGGAACCGGCGCCGGGGTGACCAACATCGTACACACCCAGGGCTGGGTCCACTGCCACACGCCGGCCACGGATGCCTCAGGCCCGGTAAAGGCTACCATGGACGTACTCTTTGATGAGTTTACCAATATGAGACTTCCGGCCAAGGTGAGGGTGTCACTAGCATGTTGTCTGAACATGTGCGGTGCGGTCCACTGTTCGGATATTGCGATCCTCGGTTACCACCGCAAACCGCCTCTGGTGGATCATGAATATCTTGACAAGATGTGCGAGGTTCCTCTTGCCATTGCAGCCTGTCCCACGGCGGCTATCAAGCCTTCCAAAGTGGAACTGCCGGACGGCAAAACGGTGAAGTCCGTGTCTGTGAAGGAGGAGCGGTGCATGTTCTGCGGCAACTGCTATACCATGTGCCCGTCCATGCCTCTTGCTGACACAGAGGGTGACTGTATTGTTCTCATGGTCGGCGGCAAGATATCAAACCGTATCAGTATGCCCAAGTTCTCCAAGATTGTCGTGCCCTACCTTCCGAATAATCCACCCAGGTGGCCGGAAGTGACCAGCACGATCAAGAGGATCATTGATGTGTATGCAGCCGACGCAAGAAAATATGAGCGCCTCGGTGAGTGGGCCGAAAGGATCAGCTGGGAATCATTCTTTGAGAAATGCGAACTTGAATTTACCCATCATATCATAGATGATTTCCGTGACCCGGCGTATTTCACCTGGCGTCAGAGCACGCAGTTCAAGTTTACCTAAACCGAAAAGAGGTAATATCTCAATCTCACCCCATAACCCTCTTCCGCCTTTGGCGGAGAGAGGGCAGGGGTGAGGGGGTGAAAATCCAAGACATTTAGCATAGGCGAAAAGAGGAAGAAATGGACGAAGAAGCAGCAAAAACCCTGATAGTTGAAACATTAAAGAAAAAGAAGGGCAAGACCAAGTTCTATCTCAAGGACTTTTACAAGTGGTTGCCCGATGAAAAGAACAGAGCGGTAAAGAACCTTGTGAACAAGATGGTCCGGGAAGAGATTCTTGAGTACTGGTCCAGCGGGAGTACCACACTGATTGGCCTTAAAGGGGTCGGCAAGCAGGCCGCAGCAGAAGAAGGCGATGATGATTAAGCCTGCTCTTTTTGCAGGCGCCTTCGGTCATCGAGCAAACCGGGTTATTTCACAATAACAAGAAACCAAACGCATGGCTTTTCCCCGGATTATGATTGCTGCCTTGAGCGGGGGTTCGGGGAAGACGATCGTCTCTGTGGGGATGATCGCATCCTGGCGCAAGCGCGGGATGGTCGTTGCTCCCTTTAAGAAGGGACCGGACTTTATTGATGCTGGGTGGCTGGCCCTTGCGGCCGCCCGCCCGTGTTATAATCTGGATACCTTCTTGATGCCGGCCGACCAGATCCTCCTCTCCTTTACAACCCGCACTCTGGCCACCGATATTGCAGTTATCGAAGGCAACCGAGGCCTCTACGACGGGATCGACCTTGAAGGGACCACCAGCACCTCGGAACTTGCCAAGCTCCTGAAGGCACCCGTAGTTCTCATCGTAGATTGCACCAAGAGCACCCGCACGGTGGCCGCCATGGTGTTGGGGTGTGTGCAATTTGACCGTGAGGTCAACATTTGCGCGGTGATCCTGAACCGGGTAGCCGGTGCCCGCCATGAGTCGATCCTCCGAAAGACCGTCGAACACTACTGCGCCATACCTGTGCTGGGGGCCATACCCAAGGTCAAATCAGAAGCCTTTCCGGAAAGACACATGGGACTGGTCCCCACGCCCGAGCATGCCTGGGCCGATCTGTCGATCGAGAAAGCGGCTGAGATGGCTCGGCAATACCTCGATCTCGACAGGCTCCTTGCCATTGCCAGAGAGGCACCACCTCTCACTGATCTCCCCCCCACCCCGCCCGCCTCGCCTGAGCCCTCCCGGCATTCGCCTGAGGCAAAGTCGATGGCGGACGGGCGAGAGCGATGGCGGGCAGGCCTGACCCTCGCCTCTCAGTCCTATCCCCCCTCCCCAAAAAATGCCCCACCGCCTCGCATTGGGGTGACCAGGGATGCTGCGTTCCAGTTCTACTACCCGGAAAACCTGGAAGCCCTTGAGGCTGCCGGGGCTGAGATCGTGGCTGTGAGCGCCCTGGCAGATTCAGGGCTTCCGAGCCTGGACGGTCTCTACATCGGAGGCGGTTTCCCGGAAACCCATGCACAGGTTCTCTCAAAAAACAAAATGTTCCGGCAGGATGTGCTCCGCCTGGCTGAAAAGGGGCTTCCCATATATGCCGAATGTGGCGGGCTGATGTATTTAGGTGAGAGCTTGGTCCTGGACGGCAAGACCTATCCCATGGTGGGGCTCTTTCCGGTTGTGTTCGGGTTTTCGAAGCAACCACAGGGACACGGCTATACGATCTTTGAGGTGGAAAGACCCAACCCTTATTTTAAACCTGGCATGCAGGTTAGAGGCCATGAGTTTCATTACTCAAATGTGTTGAGCTGTCGAGGGAAATCAGGTGATCTGGCCTTTCGGATGATCCGGGGGACAGGATTTGACGGCAGACGCGATGGCCTTTGCTACAAGAACACCCTGGCCACTTACTCCCATATCCACGCCCTGGGAACCCCTTCCTGGGCCGAGGCAATGGTTGAAGCAGCCGTTTCCTACCAACCTAATCCCTATCCACAAGTTCCTCCCCCTTGATGGACATAAGCGCTAACTTAATGTTTTCACTTAGTTCCCCTTTTGTAGCTTAACGGTTCTGCTTTATTCCCCGTTTGAAAAAGAGCAAATCCCCCCGCGCCTCTCTTTAGTAAAGGGGGAACTGTGGGATGTAGTTCCCCCCTTTGAAAAAGGGGGGTTAGGGGGGATTTTCTAAATTGAGCCATTCCGCCATCGTCCGAAAGATTACCTCCATCACCGCATCGGTTTCTTGTAATACCTGCCTACTATTGAAACGAAGCACTCGAAAACCAAGACTCGCCAAATATGAGTCACGACTCTTATCCTTCCTTGCGTGATCCCCTTGCATATGTTGTGATCCATCCACCTCAACAACCAATTTTGTCTTTGGTGAGAAAAAATCTACGATGTAATCGCCAATTGGCTTTTGACGGTAAAACTGTACACCCAAGAGCTGTTTGCCGCGTAGGCGTGACCAGAGTATCCGCTCACTGTTTGTCATGTTCTTACGCAATCGACGTGCGTTGTGTCTTAGGTTGCGGTTGTATCGAAGCATTGCTCAATCCGTCAGAAATCCCCCCTAACCCCCCTTTTTCAAAGGGGGGAAACTATAATAGATGTGGCCTTAAGTTAGCGCTTATGCCCCAGGCCCCTCCTCTCCGAGGCGTAGGCTCTACGAGCTGGAGGCCACCAGGGGAGGGAAGATCTAGAAATCCTGTTTAGTTCAGACAACAGCGAAGCCAAAAGACCCGCAGACGCTGACGTTTCCTTTCAAAAAAATAGGGCAAGTCCTACACGAACTTGCCCTTTTTTTTGTTTTTGTTTCTTTCTGTTACTTTTTCTCAGGCTTAGGATGGCACTCTGTGCATTTCGTGGGGACAGGTTTTTCCTTGTCCGCCTTCTTCAAATCCTTATGGCAGCCCACACAGTTCTCATGAATGGCTGAATAGTGGTACTTCTTGATTTTTTCCTTCTTGGGTATCTTTGGTTCGCCTTTCTTTACCTTCGGTGCCTTGGCCTCAGTGTGGCAGGCATCACATTTCTGGACCTCATCGCCCTCTTTCCACATGTTCTTGCCATCCTTGTATAGATGATGACAATCGGCGCAGCCAATCTTGTAGTCCACATTGTGTTTCTTGTGGCTCAAGTTGACCAGGGCCTTCTTGTGCTTTTTGTACACCTTTGAATCCATGAGTACGTTGTCAGGCACTTTTTGAGCCGCGTAAACTAACGCAAAGAGGAACACCACACTCAAAGCTGCAACCCCCAATACGAGCAACGATCGCTTTTTCATAAGTCGCTTTCACCCCCTTTCTTTAGATAAAAATCCGAATTTCGAAATCCGAAACAATGACAGAAACAAAAATGTTCCAATGACAAAAACAATGAAATTTCAACAAGTTCGTTTTGGTCATTTTGTCATTTGGTATTCAAATTTGTTTCGGACCCGCCTGCCATCGCCACGTACTTCGTGCAGCTTACATGCTAGCATCTCTGGCAATGGCGGGCAGGTTTCGAGTTTCGATATTCGGATTTTGCCTGAACATGACTTTTCGTTCAAGCACTAACTATGGGAGGCATTTTGACAGAAAGGGATCGGAGGGTCTATGCTCTTGACAAAAAGGCAGTATGGTAACCG
>JAUWXF010000189.1 GCA_030616475.1 Desulfobacterales bacterium | reverse complement strand
GTGTCAGGTGTCAGGAGCGAGAAACGCAAGACCTGCCCGCCATTGCCGTGTATGCGGGCATTGTAACCTCGGTGTGACCCAGGCGTTGGCAGGCGGGTCTGAAACCTGAACACTGAAACCTGAAACCCCAAACCTGGAGTGGTGAAAAAAAGTGTAAACTACTTTATGGCGAAAATGAAACATGCCGAATTAATCAACGGATAATTCAGGAATTCAGGAATTGAAGGTGTTGTACTGATTTCAATTATCAAATTCCTGAATTCCTAAATCCCTAAATCATAATAATACAGGAGGTTTTCTTATGGATCATTCCGAAAAGCGTAAGTCTTGTAGTCATCAACAGGACTCTGGCATGGCTGCACAAGATCAGGCAATCCGGGAATCCCTGGCGCTAATCAAAAACAAGTTCCTGGTTATGAGCGGCAAAGGGGGTGTTGGCAAAACAAGCGTTGCCGCCAACATAGCCGTGGCCTTTTCAAAAAAGGGGGTCAAAGTCGGTCTGTTGGATGTTGATTTTCACGGCCCTGATATTCCCAGAATGTTAGGTCTGAAGGGACTTCTAGACATCAGCACAGATAATCGAATGGTGCCCAAAGCTTATTCAGAGAACCTGAAGGTAGTCTCCATCGAATGCTTGACCCAGGATACGGACGAGGCCGTAATCTGGCGGGGACCGTTGAAGATGCAAGTCATCCGCCAATTTATCTCTGACGTCCAGTGGGGAAAGCTTGATTATCTGATTATCGATTCACCGCCCGGCACAGGGGATGAACCGCTTTCCGTGGCTCAAACGATCCCTGGTGCCAGGGCAATCATCGTGACCACGCCTCAGGAGATATCTCTGGCCGATATCAGAAAATCGATCAATTTCTGCAGAACCGTTAAAATGCCAGTCTTTGGATTGATAGAGAATATGAGCGGCTTTGTATGTCCCCACTGCGGCAAATCAGTGGATTTATTCGGCACTGGAGGTGGTTTTAGGACCGCTCTGGCTATGAATGTTCCCTTCCTGGGTCGGATTCCCTTTGACTCCAAGATGGTGGAGTGTGCTGACGCAGGGGAATCATATCTGGAAAAACATCCGGACTCAGAGGGAACAAAAGCCTACAACGAAATCGTGGCCAAAATCATAGAAGGGGAACAGACTATAGCGCCTGTGACCAAATCTACTCAAAGGGATGAAAAAGATAGAAAGGAGGCAACAGTTATGAAGATTGCGATCCCCGTGGCCGAAGGACGACTGACAGCCCATTTTGGCCATGCGGCCGAATTTGCCATCGTCCATGTGGAAAACCAGGAAATAAGAGAAAAGGAACTCCTGACCCCGCCGCCCCACGAGCCAGGCGTGCTCCCCCGATGGCTTCATGAACTGGGCGTGGAGGTTATCATTGCAGGGGGCATGGGACAAAGGGCCTTGAGCCTTTTTGGAGAAAACGGCATAAAGGTTATCCCTGGCGCCCCCAGCCTAACCCCTGAGGAGCTGGTTCACCAGTACCTCACCAATACCCTGGTTGCGGGAGAAAATGTGTGTGACCATTAAAGGACAGGAATGGCTGTAAGAAGAATACTCACCTACCCTGATACGGTCTTACGAGAGCGGGCTGAGCCCGTCACCAATATAGACGGAAAGATCCAGCAGCTCATTGACGATATGGCAGATACCATATACCACGCACCTAACGGCATTGGGCTGGCAAGCAACCAGGTGGGAGAGCCGTGTCGTATCATCATGTTCGACACCTCGGCCAAGGACGAACCGAACGACCTTGTGGTACTCATTAACCCGGAAATCATTGAGGCCGATGGGCTAATCGTCAACGAGGAAGGGTGTCTGAGCGTTATTGACTATAGGGCCGACGTTAAACGCTCTGAACGTGTTACCGTCAAGGGTATAGATAGAGAGGGAAATCCGATCACTCTCAAAAAGGAAGGGCTTGATGCCATAGTACTGCAGCACGAGATCGATCATCTGAACGGCATTCTCTTTATTGACCATATTAGCAAGCTCAAGCGAGAGCTTTACAAAAGAAGGTTGAAAAAAAAGTTGTTAAAGGAGAGGGACTCCTCGTCACAGAGACTTTGAAGATCATTACGAAAATACCCCGTGAAATGGGTGCACTACGGGTACATTCCCAATTTCATACATCGCCATGAATAAATCCGAAGCACGAAATGCGAAATCCGAAACAAATTCAAAACCCGAATTCAAAAATGTTCAAAACACTAAATATCGCCAAAATAGGGTTTTTTGTTTCGATCATTTGAATTTTGAAAATTTGGTCATTGTTTCGAATTTCGATATTCGAATTTCGTGTTTTCGTACTTTCGTGATTAATCCCTTTCCTGTTTAATTCCGGCTTGTTCGTCCCGGGATGGAAGCGAATCAATCGGCACCAGAAGGAAGGTATCGCCTTCTTGCTTGACGCAAAGCCCAAACATGCGAATGGTGGTGGTAAGAGGTCTGCCGAAGAAAAAATCCATCGTGTTCGGATCCAACCTGAGCTTCTCTGTCAGAAAGGGCCTTATGTGGTGGTCGTACTGTAGAAGGGCCAGAATACTTCCCACTGCCTTGTCGGAATCCGGTCCCTGCAGCCCTCTTACGGCTGACTCTAAGGTCTTATAAGCGCACCTTTGTTCATGTGCAGCTAAGATCTTAAGAATGCCATCATCTGGCTTGATAAGGTCCCTTCTTTGAAGACACTGTCTTGCCATGACTTCCTTAAATCCCCGCAGGTCCCAGCATTTCAAGGCCCGGCACTCAAGAGGTCTGTGGTTGTAGATCCTGCACGCACTCTGGTCATCATCATAAAACATGCATGACCAGGCTTCACCCTGCCCTTTGATCTTGATAATCTCCTGTTTTAGGACCATCAAAGTGTCATCAATATTGCGGACAACTTCACTCTTTCTTAAGGTATAAACATGGCTCTTTTTCAGAATTCCCTTCGCAAACAGGATAGCGTCCTCCTCATGTAAGGTGGGACCCCCTTTCATACAACAGGTTCCGCAGCGAATACAGTGGGTGCGAGATGCCTCTGCCCTATCAGGCATCATATTATTGGCTTTGACCATGCTATACGATTTCGGAATGCGGATTTGAGTTTGAGATCACTTCCACAGTAATTCAACGTTTCGGAAGTTCTACAACCTATTGACATTATAGCTATTTATTGACGCTATTGCAAGTTCGATCAAGGAATAATGGAATGATGGAATATTGGAATGATGTAAAAAAAAAGCGGGAATCCTCTTACACCCAACATTCCAACATTCCAATATTCCAGTATTCCAATTGTGAGCGAAGCGAACTAACTTGAATAGGTCCCGAGAGTTGGTCATCCCAAATTCTTGAAATTGTTTACCTGCCCGCCATTGCCATGTGTGCAAGCGTTGCAGTTGCCGGACGAACGTGGCGCTGGCAGGCGGGTCTGAAAATCTATACCCCTGAACAGTAAGGTGGGCATTGCCTACCAAACTTCAATGAACGCATTCGGCCTTTTGGTGGGCAGTGCCCACCCTACGTTCTAAACTGACCCGGATAAACGGGAACAAAAAAATTAATTTATCACGAAAGCACCCCAGTACGATGGTTCCCACCTACGGGGCAGGCGAAAATACGAAGGCACGAAAAAAGATATAATTTCGTGTTTTCCCTCTTTCGTGTTTTCGTGATAGTTTTATATTTTTCTGCTGGAAAAAACACGAATTACATGACTAAGCGCCTAAATCAAGAAACCCCGTCATCAAGGAGACGGGGTTCTTGACTTGGTTTCCAACTAACCTCTCAGTTCATGCGGTTTCAACGTTTACCGCCTGCGGGCCCTTTTGTCCCTGTTCGACTTCAAATCGAACTCGCTGGCCTTCGTATAGAGACTTGAAACCAGTGCCGAGAATTGAGCTGTAGTGGACAAAGACATCCTGGCCTTCATCCGTGGAGATGAAACCATAGCCCTTTTTCTCGTTAAACCACTTTACAACGCCCTCTGCCATAACCATATCCCCCCTTTCTGATTATAATATAGCTGGGATATGGGTCTGACAGAAAAAAAGCCACCAAGGTCTCTGGGCCTTGATGGCATCTTACTATACTGCACACAACTCCTACCCCAAACCAATACTTTGCCCCACCCGAAGGTGTGAGGCTCAAAAACGATGAAACTGTTGCACATTACAATCAAGTTATAAGATCGCTCCGCGATCTTATGTAACGCGGCCTCCGGCCCGTAAGGCCTACGCCCCGGAGGGCTTCGCCGCTCCAAAAAAGGAAATTCCTATACTATCGAATTATTTTTATCACCTCACGGGTTCTCATGTCAAGGAAATCTATCACTTTTTTTGACCGTACGCCTCGCCAGGCCATCTAACAGCCATTATGTTGGGTTTCGCCCTTCCGTTTTCGAGGAAAGCCGACCTGTCATACCTTGTAGGTTGGGTTCCTGCCCGCCATTGCCACGTATATCAGCATTCGAGTTGTATGCTCTGCATGGCGATGGCAGGCGGGGAATCACGAAACCCAACATCATTAGTGAACGGGCTCAACCCAACCTACGAAGTTTGTGGATGGCCGAAGTTATGACCAAGCTTGGACCTTTCATATCAATCGGACGTGGACCTTTCTGCTGCGAGGCCCATCAAACTCACAGAAAAACACGCCCTGCCACGTCCCCAACTTCAAGCGGCCACCCTCCACTGCAATGATCTCTGATGCCCCAATAATGCTTGATTTGATGTGGGCCGGTGAATTCCCTTCCAGATGGCGATAAGATTCCTTCCAGGGAACGATCTTGTTCAGAACCATCAGGATGTCCGATTTGACGCTCGGGTCAGCACTCTCATTGATGGTAATAGCTGCCGTAGTATGCGGAACAAAGAGCATGCAAACCCCATCATCGACCCCTTCTGATCGGAGTGCTTCTTCGATATCCCTGGTAATGTCTATGAATTCGGTCTTAGAGCTGGTCTTGACCGTAAGGGTCCTCTTCATGACCTCTCCAAGATAAAAAAAGAGGCTTCACGGCACAGTAAAGCCTCTTTTTCGGACGTCCGAATTCTTTCACAAAACCAAAAATCGTGCCTTAGACGCATCCGGTCGGCTTGGGAAGACCGGCCATCTTGCACGCGCCTTTGCCCGGGCCGGATGGGAACAGCTCATAGATGTGCTTCAACTTGAAACCGGTCACCTTGGAGAAGATCCTGACCATGGGTGCGATCCCGTTCTTCTCGTAATACTCCCGCAAGAAATTCACGCACTTGGTATGCTCATCGTTTAGTTCATCAATCCCCTCAGTCGACTTCACATATTTGACCCACTCCGGACACCAGTTCGCGTAGTCATCAATGAAACCGTCCTCATCCACGCTAAAGGTTTTCCCTTCAAACTCAATAGTTGGCATGCCAATACCCTCCTTTCCTTAACTAATGTTTAGCATTATTGCCTAGTTAGGCTAATTCACACTTTAAACACCGAGTTTATTATACGAAAAAACGCCATTTGTCAATACGAAAAAGCGTAAATTCGTATCCGACCCAGCTTCAGCGCAGCTCCTATGAGGTAGATGCAGGCAAATTTCCGGGGCCAGAGCAAGAAAGGGGCCGGGCGGGGGTAAACCCCCATAAGCGCTAACTTAAAAGAGTGACGGGACGGGTAACGGGACGTGGTGGCATGGACAAACTTGTTTGTCCGTGCAAAAGATGTCTATATGAAGCAACAAAAAAGAAAAACTATTCACCATTTCAACGATCCCGGTCATGCTCACTTTTTGACATTTTCCTGTTACCGACAG